>SVPF01000025.1 GCA_015066005.1 Oscillospiraceae bacterium | reverse complement strand
GGCTTTGCCGACGGATTTATATATTGTGCCGTAGGCACACATTTTTTATTATTTATTATTTTTTCTTTATTCTTTTTTCTTTTGGGCGTTAGCCCGATAAACCCCAATTTACCTCTTGACAAATTGGTCTACATATTGTAGAATATAGTTGGTCTACAAGATGTAGAACGGAGGTAAAAATTATGAGTATTTATCAAATGGGGGCTATTGAAGCCCGTTTTGCCGATATTGTTTGGCAAAGCGAACCGATTTCATCTACCGTGCTTTGTAAAACGGCAGAAAAGGAATTTGGTTGGAAAAAGTCCACCACCTACACCGTATTAAAGCGCCTTTGCGAAAAAGGGATTTTAAAAAACGAAGGCGGTACGGTTTCTTCCCTTATTACGAAAGAAGAATTTTATTCTCACCAAAGCGAAAGATTTATAAATGACACTTTCGGTGGGTCGCTTCCTGCATTTTTAGCAGCGTTTACAACAAAAAAGAATTTAACTAAAGAAGAGGTAGCCGAGCTTAAAAGAATGATTAACGAATTTGAGGAGGAATAATATGGAAAGCTTATTTCTCACAATTTTTAATATGAGCATTACCGCTTCATACATTGTGTTAGTGGTAATACTGCTTCGTGCCATTCTTAAAAAAGCGCCTAAAGCTTTAAGGGGTATTATGTGGGCGGTTGTTGGCGTAAGACTTATTTGCCCTTTTTCAATTGAGAGCATTTTAAGCTTAATTCCAAGTACCGATACCGTACCAGAAAATATTATTTACACACCGACACCCTATATTGACAGCGGTATTTCGTACCTAAACCAAACCGTAAACCCTATAATTTCGGGCAGTTTTTCACCCACACCGTCTGACAGCGCAAACCCTTTGCAAATATGGGTATTTATTGCCGCTATCGTTTGGATTGTCGGCATGTGCGGTATGTGTTTATACACAATTATAAGCTACTTAAAAATACAGCTAAAGGTGCGCGAGGCTGCCATTTTTAAAGACAATATTTATTTATGTGACAGCATTGGAACACCCTTTATTTTGGGTATTATTAAGCCCAAAATATACCTTCCGTCAAGCTTGGATAATACCGACTGCGATTATGTTATTGCCCACGAAAAAGCGCATATAAAACGGCTCGATTATTTATGGAAGCCGCTTGGCTTTTTACTGCTTACAATTTATTGGTTTAACCCAATTTTGTGGGTAGCTTACGTACTGCTTTGCAAGGATATTGAGCTTGCCTGTGATGAAAAGGTTATAAAGCAAATGGGCGCCGAAATTAAAAAGCCCTATTCCGAAGCACTGATAAATTGCAGTGTACCGAAACGCCTTATAACCGCCTGTCCCCTTGCTTTTGGTGAAACGGGTGTTAAGGGTCGTATAAAGTCGGTGCTTAACTACAAAAAACCGACCTTTTGGGTAATTTCGGTTGCACTAATTTGCTGTATTGTTTTAAGCGTTTGCTTTTTAACCAATCCCAAAAGTAACACCATTATGCACATTGAGGATGTTGACCTTTCCTCTTACCTTGAAAACACCCTAAGTGTTCAAAAATGGGACGGCGAAACCTTTGAAAATGTTATGTCGGTTGACAAGGAACTAATAAAGCAAATTTTAAATTTAAAAATTTCTAAAAATCCGGTGTCACAAAACCGAAGTGAAGACGGCAGCCGCGATTTAAGCAACACGGTTGTTTTACAAAGTGTAGAGGATTTATACCCATCTATTTATTCAAAGTTAGAAGGCTTGTATATTTCATTTAACAAGGATTTTACCGAGGTTTATATCCCCTACGGTCTTGCAAAGCTGACCTTAAGCTACCACGTTAAAGACCCCGATAAAGCACGTGCGCTTTACGAAAGTATGATAACCGTCAACCAATATTCACACTTACAAACCACTTACCCCGAATTTTTCGAATTAGATGTGACCGAAGGTTTAATTGTTTATGTTTGTGAATGGTCGCCCAACAACTATAAATGCGCTTTGGAAAGTGCCCTTTATGACGATATTTCAGATAAAAGCTTAACCGTTATAAATGGTTGCAGTATGGCTGAAATGAGGGCGATTCTTTCAAGCTATAACGTAAAACGTGAGAAAATAAAAATTAGGGTTGTCAACAATTCGCTTTCAAGCTACCGTATAAATATAACCGAAAAGTATAGGCGTGAAATTGAAAAGAAATTTTGGTCTACCCCAAGCTACACCGGTGTAAATGCCGACAATATATTTAAAACGGTTTACAAAGAATATCTGGGCTTATCCACCGCAAAGGGGCTGGAGGTTTATGTTTGGAAAACAGGCACAATCACCTACCAATGTGTGCTGAAAAGCGGAAGAAATTTGGTTTATACAGATGACGAAATTTTTGCTTCAAGTCCGGTTGATTTGGGTATTATGCGTACAATTTTAAGCACCTATGACATACCGCAAAACCAAATTTCATTTTATCCTGTGGTACACCCCGAACACCGAATTGCAATAGATGAAAAGGATATTGAAAATGTAAAATATATACTTTTCGGTCTTTCGGCATACGACAATTTTAACTTCGATGAGTGGGGGCTTAAAATGTCGGTAAACTTTATTGACGATAATGTATTACAGGTTGCCTTTGAGCATTCGCAGGAACATCAAAAAGAGGTTGGTCGCCTTACCGTAACCCCCGAATATGAAATTCGTGCAATACACAAGGAAGCACCCGTTTCGTTTGGTTTTTATATGCGTGAGGTATTAGGGCAAAAGCATTACAAGGACAAAATCTTTTCGTGGGACAGCGTTATTTACACCATACCAAGCGGTGAAAGCTATACCCTTACGAGCGATTTGGACGTAACCTATGGCAAGTTGCCTCTTGGTGAATATCTTATTTATAAAAAAGTACGTTTTGAAGATAAAGACGGTAATTATTCTATCCGCACCTACTGCGCCCCATTTGCGATTGTAGAATGATAAATTGGGAGTTTATCGCTCGGTTGGATGGATATATCATTGGCTCCCTCTGACGAGGGAGCTGGCACGAGGAACTCGTGACTGAGGGAGAGAAAGTGCTTATTTACAGTGTTTTCGATCTCTCCCTCCGTCTTTTTGCTTCGCAAAAATCCACCTCCCTCATCAGATGGAGGCAAGGGTTTGTACAATAATTACGAATTACGCATTACGAATTACGCATTGGGCGTTAGCCCTACAAACTATAATTTACAATTCTTAAAAGCACCACAACCAACTGTTATTACTAACTTGATATTAACGGGTGGTTGTGGTATGATTTTTATAAAGATATAAGGGGCGTTGATATGAAAAAGCTTATGGTTTTAACCTTAATATTTACGATGCTGTTATGTATTGCAGGCTGCAAAAACACTAATAATACTGAAAAACCACACCCAAATATTCCTTCAGACAATGTTGTTTCAGATTTAAAACCCAACAACAATACCGATTCTCAACCTGATAACACCAATAAGGATACCTCTTCAACTGACACCGAGGCCAATTCACACCGTCCCGAAAAGGTGGTTAAGGTATACGGTTATAAATCACCCTTTGTTGTGGGTGAGCCTGTAAAAGATATTTTTAATGACGCAAAAAACGGTAACCGTTTGCCTTATACTATTTATTTTCCTGACGGTTACACCCCTTCAAAAAAATACCCTGTCCTTTTATATTTGCACGGTGCAGGATCACTGGGGACTGATAACCAATCGCATCTTGGCAGCGTAGAAATTATGTTCAGGCATAATGCTGATTTTATGTCTCAGGCTATTGTACTATGTCCGCAAACACCTGAATGGTGGAATTTGGACCGTGAGGCCTATGGCGACCAAAAAGGAACACTTGGTAGTGTTTTACATTTGCTTGAAGCCATACAAAATGCATATTCGTGTGACAGCGACCGCATTTACGTAACGGGTCTCTCAATGGGTGGTTATGCCACTTGGGAAATTTTGGAGCATTACGGTGAAATTTTTGCAGCAGGAGTTCCGCTTTGTGGCTGGGGCAACACGGGTAACGGCACAGCATTTAAAGATATACCGATAAGAATTTATCACGGCACCGCAGATCCAACCGTATCATTTTCTAGCTCGCAGCAAATGTACAATTCAATAATTTTGGCGGGTGGCGATAAGGCTGAATTATATCCTATTGAGGGCGCAGGGCACGATATTTGGAGCTATGTTTATAACGACCGTGATTTGTTTTCGTGGATGTTTGCGCAAAACAAAAAGACTAATCCGACCGCCAAATATAAATATGTTAATTATTTCACCATTGTTGATGCTAAGGGCAAAACAATTATTTCCGACAATGACATAACCTTTACCGATTATTTAATTGATCGCAAAAACGGTAATTCGGCTGAAATTAATATATACCTTACCGACGACGGCATCAAAAAATTAAATAAGGCTTATTCTTCAAGCAATGGCGGCAGATTTACTGTTTATTGCTTAGAACAAGCGGTATATACCTTTACCGCAACCAAACCTATACCGGACGACTGCTTTGTTGTAAGCGGTGTGTTTAATGAAGACACTTATTTTGAATTTATGGAAACGGTTAGAAAATGCCTAAACTAAATATTTAAATTAAAAACAATAAAAGCGGTAGAATTTCTGCCGCTTTTTATATTTGCTTTTCCACATATTAGTTATTGCAATTTAAATTTTGTTGTTATATAATAAAATATTATTAAAGATTTGTAAAATAAGGGATAGTATGAAAAAAACGATTATAATTATTTGCTGTGCGGTTTTAGGCGCAGCGTTGGCCGCCGGGGCCGCTTTTATGCTTATAAAATATGGTGACAAGCTTTTTCCAACCGCAAACGAGGGCTCATTCACAAGCGAGCCTGAACCCGTTGTTTCACAGCCGGTTGACATACCCGAGGTTGAGCTTACCCCAACCGAATATTTAACCTTTACAGCCCCCGCTTATCAAAGCTTCAGCACAAATGAAGCCACAGTTACCTTTAAGGGTAATGTGAAGGACGGGCAGGAGCTAAAGCTTGGTAACGAGGTTATTACCTGCGACGAGCTTGGCAATTTTGAAAAAACTGTCAATTTAAAGCACGGCAGTAATACCATTAAATTTACTGTTGGCGAGGAAACCAAAACCTTTACCGTATACCGCCGTTATGTTATTATAACCTCATATACACCGTCAAACGCGCAAACCTATTCGGCGGGTGTAAAGCTTAATGTTTCGGCAAAGGCCATAGCAGGCGCAACCGTTACCGCAAAATTTAACGGTCAAACAATTACCTTGACCGAAAAAGCCGATGAAAACGGCGGCCATTCGAATTACACGGGATTTTTCACCCTGCCAAGCGGTCACTTTGTTGACAGGAATATGGGCAAGGTTACCTTTAAGGGTGTTCACGGTGGTTGGAGTGAAAGCTTTTCTTCGGGCATAATTACCTGCAAAAAAGAGGATGTTGTAGTTGATTATGACCCCGATGCAACCCCATCAGGCGGCAATTACATTAACGTTGGCTCGGGCATTATTGCAGAAATTGTTGCCTTTCAGGCCGAAACCTTTAACGGCAAGGATAAAGAAGACAAGTCACGCCCGTATAACAACTATCTACCCGAGGGTACGGTGGATTACAGCAGTGCAACCCTTCGCACAGTTTCGGGTGACAGCGGTTATAAGCATCAGTTAGTTACACTCCGTTGCGGAAGACAGGTTTACACTTCAAAACGCCGCAGTCCTTATAAGGACTTTACGGCTGTTACAAAGCAATATGTGGGCACCCTGCCAGACCATAACGAGCTTTCGGTTGCAAGCTTTAGTATTGAGGGTCACCACACAACCTTGGTGCTTGACACCGACTGGAAGGCCCCCTTTACCCTTGAGCTTAAGGACCAAGCCTATAACAGCAACTTTACGGTTAACAATGTAACCTTTAACTATGTTGACATTACCTTCTGCTATGCAACAGTTTTTGAGGGTGAAATTATAATTCCCGAAGACCACCCGTTGTTTAAAGAAGTAAAAATTATTAAAAACGAAAAAACACAGGATTATACCTTGCGTTTTATTCTTAAAAAGCAGGGTGGCTTTTATGGTTGGGATGCTTACTATAACGACCAAGACCAGCTTTGCTTTAAGTTTTTGAATCCTACCAAGGTGGTTGAAGCCGAAAACGAATACGGCGCCGACCTTACGGGTGCAGTTATTTTAATTGACGTTGGTCACGGCGGTAAAACCGATACAGGCTCTTGCAGTGGTAAACAGACCGAAAAATATTGGAATTTGACCTTAGCAAAAACCATTAAAGCCGAGCTTGAAAGCATTGGCGCCACCGTTCATATTACCCGTACAACCGATGTTGAGCAGCTTGCCGACTATAAGGTAAAAATGCTTAAGGACCTGAAACCCGATTATTGTATAGCAATCCACCACGACGGTAATACCTCTACATCACTTAACGGCTTTGGTGCTTATTATTACTACCCATATTCTAAAGCGGCGGCACAAATAATGCTTAACCATAATTCCAACCTGACCGTAAACGGTAACAAGGTTTATAGAAACACCACATTCAAGTGGCATTATTACTTTATGGGCAGGTGCGGTGTTTGTCCTGTTGTGCTTACCGAAAACGGCTATATGACCAATAAAACCGACCTTAACAACATCACAAATATGACCGTAAATACCGCTAAGGCCAAAGCAATTACCGCAGGCATTGCGGAATATTTCTTAAGTATTCAGTAAATTTTAGTAAAGGATAAAAGTTATGAATTTTACACCAATTGATAACAAGGGTCTTGTTGAAGGCTTTTGCCTTATTAAAACAATTGACCGCAAAACCTCTTCAAAGGGTGACAGCTATCTGGATATAACCTTGGGTGACAGCGACGGTGAAATTAACGCAAAGCTTTGGCGTTATGTACCCGAGCTTCACGGTGAATATGAAGCAAACCAAATTGTTAAGGTCAGGGGTCTTATTCAGGAATATAACGGAAGCGACCAATTAAGAATTGAGCGTATTCGCCACACCTGCGCTGAAGACAATGTAAAACCCGAAAGCTTCGTAAAATCGGCCGATTATTCGGGCGAGCAAATGTTTAATGAGCTTTTAAATCTTGCAGGCAACTTTAAGGATGGTGACCTTAAAGCAATTGTAACCGCAATTTTAAACGACAACCGCCAAAGAATTCTTTATTGGCCTGCCGCCTTTAAGCTTCACCACGCGGTGCGCGGCGGTTTACTGCTTCACACACTTTCAATTGTGCGCTTAGCACAGGCTGTTTGCAAAATTTACACCTTTGTGGATGAGGAGCTTTTAATTTCGGGCGCAATTTTACACGATATTTCAAAGCTTCAGGAATACACCGTTGCCGACAGCGGTATTGCCACAGGATATTCGGTAGAGGGCAACCTTTTAGGCCACTTAACAATGGGCGCAATGGTTGTAAACGAATATGCCAAAAAGCTTGGTATCAGCTCCAAAACCGCAATGCTACTGGAACATATGCTTATTTCTCACCATGGCGAGCCCGACTTTGGTGCGGCCGTTCGCCCCGGCTTTATTGAAGCCGAATTGCTGTCCGAGCTTGACCTTATGGATTCCCGTGTGTATGAAATGAAAGAGGCTGTTGCCGATACCGACCCTGATGATTTTTCTTCACGCCTTTGGGCAATGGACAACCGCAAGCTTTATAACCACAACCGCATTGATATTAACAATAAAACCAAAATTTTTTAATTTAGAAAGGTGATTAAAATGAAAATTACAAAAGATATGATTATTGGCGAAGTTTTAGACATTGATACAGGCTGTGCACAGTACTTCTTTGAAATTGGTATGCACTGTCTTGGTTGCCCCGCTTCCCGCGGTGAAACCATTGAACAGGCTTGTCAGGTACACGGTGCTGACTGTGATGCTTTGCTCAAAAAGCTTAACGCTTATTTTGAAAACAAATAATGAAAGCTTTAAGTCAACGACTAAGGACTATAGCCGCCCTTGTGCCGAAAGGTGCAAGGGCTTGTGATATAGGCTGTGATCACGGGTATTTAGCAATTTATTTAACCAAAAACGATATTGCTTCCTCGGTTATTGCGACCGACCTTAACGAAGCCCCACTACAGCGCGCGCGCCAAAACATTAAAAAGCTTGGCGAAACTAATATTGAGCTGCGTCTTTGTGACGGTCTTTCGGGTATTCAGAAAAATGAAGTAGATACCGTGATTATTGCGGGTATGGGCGGTAATGTGATTTCAGGCATTATTGACCGCTGCAGCTTTGCAAAAAATAACGCTTTAACCTTTATTTTACAGCCCACCACCTCGGCCGAGGCTTTGCGTGAATATTTATGCCAAAACGGTTTTGAAATTTTAAGCGAAGCAGTAGTTTATGAAAATAATAAGCTATATTCGATCATGGTTTCAAAATTTGCAAATTCGACTGATATTACCGACGAGGGCTTTTACTACATAGGCCGTGTCACACCCGACACACCCGACGGTTTAAAGTATATTAAAAAACAGCAAAAAAGACTTTTGGCGGCGGCTGAAGCTTTAAAGAATATACCCGAAAAGGAAAATGATTATAAACATTTTCTTTCATCCTATAACTACATTACAAAAATTTTAGCGGAGTAATTTTATGCCATTTGACGGTGCCTTTTTATACTGTGTATCAAGCGAGCTTACAGAAGCGCTTGACTGCCATATTGACAAAATTTATCAGCCTTCAAAGGAAGAGCTGGTCTTTTTGTTGCGCAAAAAAGGCTATGTTAGGCGACTTTTAATAAATATAAAATCAGGCAGTGCAAGGGTACATTTTACCGAAAACAAATTTGAAAACCCAGAAAAGCCGCCTATGTTTTGCATGCTTATGCGAAAGCACCTTTTAAACGGAAGACTTGTGCGTATAACCCAGCCCGACCTTGAGCGTGTGCTTATTTTTACCTTTTCAAGTATGAACGAAATGGGCGACATTCGCGAGCTCAACCTAATTTGCGAGCTTTTATCGGGCTGTGCAAACATTATTTTAAGCGATGAAAACGGCAAAATTATTGACTGCCTTAGGCATAGCGATATTGAAAGCTCGGCCCGATTATTACTGCCCGGTGCCACCTATGCCCTGCCCCCGCGCCAAAATAAGCTAAACCCCTTATGCTGTGATTTGAAAATTATTGAAAAACAGCTTGAAGGTAAAACTCTGCTTCAAACAATTGACGGCTTTTCACCCCTTATTTGCCGCGAAATTGAGGCCGAAAATAATTTAAAAAAGATTATAAATATTTTGCAGAACAATGAGGGTGTTCCCACCCTTATTCTAAAGCCTGACGGCACCCCACAGGATTTTAGCTTTACCGAAATTAAGCAGTACGGTGAAAACTATAAAAACAAAACCCTTGAAAGCTTTAGTAAGCTTTTGGATGAATTTTATACCGCAAGGGATATTACCCTTCGTGTAAACCAAAACGCACGCGATATTATAAAGCTTGTAACCAATCTTAAGGCCCGAACCGAAAGAAAGCTTTCACTGCGACTTCAGGATTTGGAAAAAAGTAAAGACCGTGAAAAATTGCGCATTTGGGGCGAGCTTTTAAAGGCAAATTTACACGCCATACCGCAGGGTGCAAGCTTTGCCGAGGTGCCGAACTATTACGACCCTGATTTAAAAAGCATTCGCATTCCCTTAAGCCCTGCCCTGTCCCCCGCGGCAAATGCAAATAAGTATTTTAAAGACTATAAAAAAAGCTACACCGCCGAGGAAACCCTTTTAAAGCTTACCGAAGCCGATAAGCAGGAGCTTGTTTATTTTGATTCGGTGCTTGAAAGCATTCAAAGATGCAGAGATTTGTCCGACATACAGGAAATTCGCGAAGAGCTGAGTGATGCGGGCTATATAAAACAGCCCCAAAACCGCAAAAAGCAAAGGGTTAAAAACGAATTTCGGGAATATTTATCGGTTGAAGGGTACAAAATTTTAGTTGGAAAAAATAACCGCCAAAACGATTATTTAACAACCGTTTTAGCAGCTAAAAACGACCTTTGGTTTCACACCAAGAACATTCCCGGCAGCCATGTTATTGTTTTTTGCGGCGGAAATGACCTAAGCGATGAAACAATTTTGCAGGCCGCAGCACTGGCTGCCGCAAATTCAAAGGCGGCGGATTCGGCACAGGTGCCTGTTGACTACACCCCCGTTAAATTTGTTAAAAAGCCAAACGGCGCAAAACCCGGTATGGTAATTTACACCACCAACAAAACCGTTTATATTAACCCGAAGGGAGAGAGCTTAACTTGAACATAGGCGTTTCTACCGCATCCCTTTACCCGCTCGAAACCGAGCTTGCACTTAAAAAAATCGGTGAAGCAGGGGTTAAAAATTCCGAAATTTTCTTCAACTGTGAAAGCGAATTAAAGCCTGCATTTATCGATATGCTAATTGATATAAAGGATGAATACGGCATAAATATAACCTCGGTTCACCCCACCTGTTCTTTAGCCGAATCGTTTTTACTGTTTTCGGAATATGACCGACGCTTTTACGAGGGACTTCAAAAATTTGCCCGCTATTCCGAAATTGCGGCACAGCTCGGTGCAAAGTATATTATTATGCACGGCGGCAAAAACAACGGTCTTACCTCCGATGAAGAATACTGCGAGCGCTATATGCAGC
The DNA here is from genome assembly GCA_015066005.1 of Oscillospiraceae bacterium. Lineage (GTDB taxonomy): Bacteria > Bacillota > Clostridia > Oscillospirales > Acutalibacteraceae > UBA737. The sequence continues at coordinate 19,638 of SVPF01000025.1, read as the reverse complement.
TTAACGCCGAAACCCTTAAAAACGGGGTTTATGTACTACAGGAAAACGTTGCAAATTTTCGCGCGCGCGACAAGGAATTTTTACGGTCAATGTGTGATATTTTGGGGGATGACGCAAGGTTTTGCTTTGATATAAAGCAGGCTGTTCGCGCCGGTTATAACCCATTTGAAATAGCCGATGAATTTGCGCCCCACATAAAACACTGCCACATAAGCGACCACACCGTTTCAAGTGACTGTCTTTTACCGCTCAGCGGCGGCTTTGACTTTAATTCCTTTTTCAACTTTATGACCGAAAAGGGTTATAACGGTGCATATATTATTGAGGTTTACAAAAACGCTTACAAAAGCTATGACGAAATTTTCACCTCTTATAAAAAAATACACCGCTAGTTCAATTTTATATTGCTTTTTGGGGACATATATTATATAATTGTCTATATATTACTTTTTCATATCAAATTCAAAGGATGTGCACCGTGAACAATATTAACTCACGTGATTTATTAAACCTGTTTTTCAGGAATATAATAATCATAATTTTATCTGCAATAATCTGTGCAACCGGCGCTTATGTTTATTGCGAAAACTTTACCGATGAAAAATACCTGTCGTATGGTTCGGTAATTGTTACCAACGGTGGTATTATTACCGGGGAAATTGATGGTAAACCCGTTAACAACACTGATATTGCAGCCTCTGTAAACCTTATGACCACCGTTAAGGACCTGCTTACAACACCGGGTATTTATCAGCAAATAGCTGAAAAAATGGGCAACAAGTATACCGCAGGTCAGCTAATGAATGCCGCCAGCATCGGCTCCTCAAGTGAAGAATCCTTAATTGTTAAGGTTTCATTTGAGCTTTATTCCAAAAAGGATGCTATGCAGGCAACCGAAGCATTTTTGGATTTGGCGCCCGAATATATTGCATCATATATTCCTGGCACCTCAACCCAAAAATCCGCACCCGCCAGCAACGCTCATAAAACCGCACCTAAAACCTTTGCAACCACGGTTGCAGCGGCGCTTTTTGGCGTAATTGCTTGCTTTGCAATTGTTTTTATTATTTTTGCGTTTAACGCAACCATTAAATCTGATGAGGATTTTTCAATGCATTACGATATACCCGTATTAGGCAATATTCCTGATTTTTCGGCAACAAACACAAATTCGGGTAAAGCTGCCTCTAAGTCTAAAGCAAGGAGGTAATGCAAATGCCAAAAAATACCGCAAATAAAACCCAAAGCGAAAAACTGTTTATGTCTGATGTTCGTCAAAAGATAACCTTTTCTATTATCGAATCCTATAAAAACATTCGTACAAATGTGTTATCGCTTATGGCTAAAAAGAACGCTAAAACCTTAGCTATTACAAGTCCTAACGCTTCGGAAGGTAAGTCCACAACTGCACTAAACCTTGCTATAACCATTTCACAGCTTGGTAAAAAGGTTTTAATAATTGATGCTGACGCTCACAAGCCTTCCCTTCACCGAAAGCTTAAAATTGACAATAAAATCGGTCTTTTAGAGGTTCTTTCAAGTACAGCTACATTGAGTGAGGCGACCCACGCCCACAACGAATTTTTAGATGTTATTACCTGTAATACATTAACGCCTAACCCTTCTGAGCTTTTGAGCTCGGAAAAATTCGATGAGCTTTTTAATGAATTTAAAGAAAAATATGATTACATCATTTTGGACACCCCGCCCGTTAATCCCGTTGCGGATGCATTGGTACTTGCCCAAAAGGTTGATTTGCTTATTATGGTGGTGCGCGCTTCTTCTACAACCTATGACGCATTCAAAAAATCCGTAAAAGCCTTAAAGGTCTTGGATTTAAATGTAGACGGTGTAATTATCAACGGTGCCGACCCCAGACCCAAAGGCTATTATAAGAGCAAATACAGCTATTATAAGAGCAATAATTATTACTACTAAAAATGCGGGAGATTTAGTCTCCCGTTTTTTTATATTTGGAGGTGACATAGTGCTTTTAGATATTCATGCTCATATTTTGCCTGCTGTTGACGACGGTGCAAAAAATCTTGAAGCTTCAATAACACTGCTTGAAAATATGAAGCAGCAGGGTATTACCCATGTTATTGCCACTCCGCACTTTTATCCCCACAGTGACACTATTGAAGATTTTAAAGCAAGGGTTGCATCCTCTCTTTTGCTTTTAAATGAATTAAGCACCAATCTTCCAAATATAATTTTAGGGTGTGAGCTTTTTTACTTTAACGGCATTTCAAAAAGTGAATATATTCATGATTTTACAATAAATAAAAGCCGTTACATTTTGCTTGAGCCTGACCCGTATGAGCTCACAAGTGGCCTTATGGAAGAAATTTTATATTTAAAGAACGAGCTCGGCATAATTCCTATTATTGCTCATATTGAAAGATACCACAAAACACGCGGTTTTAGAGCATTTTTAAAATTTGTTAAGGAAAATAAAATTTTAACACAGGTGAATGCTTCATCCTTTTTTGATAAAAGCTATACCCGTACCTTAAAAAAGCTTTTTAAAAACGGCATCGTTACATTTGTTGCAACCGACACCCATTCCCTTCGCCGCCCACCTATGATGGACAGCGCACTTTTAGAAATTGAAAAGCGATATTCAAAAGCCGAAAAGGAACACTTGCTTTCTAATCTCGAAATACTTTACGGCGAAATAACCTCTGAGGAGGATGTAAATGCATTCAAAAACACTGAATATTTGTAGCAAAGACGATATAACCTATATAACCTTTCCCAAGCTTGAAAAAACCGGTATTGTGCGCCACATCTTTTCCACCAAGCTTGGCGGTGTAAGCCCCTTCCCCTATGGCCCAATGAATATGAGCTTTAATCAGGATGACAGACAAAACGTTATAAAGAATTACGAGCTTTTGTGTGGCTGTGTGGGTATTGATACAAAGCATTTAGTCCTGTCAAAGCAAACCCACACCAACAACGTGATGGTTGTAAATAAAAGCCACTGCGGTACAGGGTACACCAAGGAATCATTTGAGGATATTGACGGGCTTATTACAAACCAAAGCGGCGTTGCGCTTGTTACCCAATATGCTGACTGCACACCCCTTATTTTTTGTGACCCTGTAAAGAAGGTTATTGCGACCTCACATTCAGGCTGGCGTGGCACCGTGCAGGAAATTGGCAGAATAACAGTTGAGAAAATGCAAAGTGAATTTGACTGTAAGCCCAGTGACATTATTGCCTGTATCGGCCCATGTATTTCTAAATGCTGTTATGAGGTCGATACCCCCGTGTATGCCGCCTTTTCTAAAATACCCTATCTTGATTTAAGCAAAATTTTCAACAATAAGGGCGGCGGAAAATATTGGCTTGATATGATAGAAGCCAACAAGCAAATTTTAATAAATGCCGGCATTAAAGAAGAAAATATGGATATTTCGGATTTGTGCACAAGCTGCAACGCCGACATTCTTCATTCTCACCGCGCATCAAAGGGCCGGCGCGGCACTATTGGAGTAATAATTGAACTGAAATAAAAAAAATAAACCTCTGAGTATGTGCTCAGAGGTTTATTTTTTTATTTAATGAATTTTTTATATCCCTTACCGTATTTAACACAAGAAGATACTCGGCTGAGTGTCGCTGAGGAAATATCGGTGGCCTCTATTACCTGATTATAGGTTTTACCCTGAAGCAAAAGCTTTGCAGCAATAAGTCGTTGAGTCATTTGTTCAATTTCGTTATTGGTGCATAAATCAGCAAATAAAAGTTCCATATCCTCGGCAGTGTTAACCGATGCCAAAAGCTCAAAAAGTTCATTCATCATTTTTGATGTTATTTTTTCAGGGGCCACAAAATCACCTCATATTTCATCATTTTTTTGTAAGAAGCTGCGTGTCTTTTCGGATTTAGGGTTATCAAACACCTCTTGCGGTGTGCCTATTTCCTCAATTACGCCGTCAGCCATAAAGATTACCTTATCCGAAACGCTTTTTGCAAAGTCCATTTCGTGAGTAACAATAATCATTGTGCTATCTTTACCCTTAAGGCCCTTTATAACCTTTAAAACCTCACCGGTAAGCTCGGGGTCGAGTGCGCTTGTAGGCTCGTCAAAGCAAAGAATTTGCGGGTTAAGTGCCAAAGCCCTTGCAATTGCAACACGCTGCTGCTGACCGCCCGATAACTGACAGGGGTAAAAATCTACCTTTTCCGAAAGACCAACCTTTTCAATAAGTCGGCGGGCATTGGCCTCAATTTCTTCAGCAGTTCCACGCTTTAAAAGCGTGGGAGCAAGTGTTACATTTTGCAAAACAGTATATTGCGGAAACAAATTAAAAGACTGAAAAACCATACCGAAATGCAGTCGGTTTTCCCTGATTTCAGCATCGGTGTATTTATGAAGGCTACCGCCGTCATAAATAGTTTTACCATCTACCGAAATTGTACCCTCTTCTGAAAATTCCAAAAAATTTATACAACGAAGAAGGGTTGTTTTACCGCTACCTGATGAACCGATAATAGATAAAACCTCACCCTTTTCAAGAGAAAAGCTGATATCCTTTAAAACCTCATATTTACCGAAGCTCTTTTTAATGTTTTTAATTTCTAAAAAAGCCATTTGTCAGTCCCCCTTAACTCTTGAAGTAATCGAGTTTTTTCTCAACTCTGCCAAGAACGATTGTAAGTATACCGACAAACAAGAGATAGAACACACCTGTATAGAAAAGCGGCCATACAAGTGCCTGTGTTGCGGCAAGCTCCTTAGCCTGCTTAATAATTTCACAAACTAAGATACAGTTAGCAAGCGCAGTATCCTTAATAAGTGTAATAATTTCATTAGACATGGGGGGAACAATGCGCTTAATAACCTGCTTAAGCACAATTTTTCTGAATATTTGGGATTTGGTAAGACCCAAAACATAGCCTGCTTCATACTGTCCCTGTGAAATGCTTTCAATACCGCCGCGATAAATTTCCGAAAAATAGCAGGCATAGTTAATAGCAAAGGCCAAAAGCACTGCTACAATTCGGCCTGTGTCTAAAATGCCGTATTCCAAAAAGAAGTAGCGGTCAATTTTAGCAAACAGCGGATATTCAAACAATAAGCCGGGAACATAATAAATTATAAAGATTTGAAGCATCAGGGGAATACCTCTGACAATCCAAACAAATACTTTAGAAACTGCTTTAAGGGGCTTAAATTTACTCATTGAACAAAAGGCTATAGGCAAACCAAGCGGTGCGCCGCAAAGCAGCGTCACCGCAAAGATTAGCAAAGATAATTTAAAGCCTTCCAAAAGAAATAGGGTTACTTGAAAAAAGGTCATTATATATCTCCGAAAATTATTTATATGTTAATTATTTTACTTGGTCAGCGTAATCAAGAATAGTGGTGTTGAGAACATCATACTTTTCAGCTATCTTCTTAATTGTACCGTTCTCAGCAAGCTTAACAAGCTGTTCGTTTACCTTAGCAGTAAGGTCACTACCCTTCTTGAAGCCGATTGCATAGTATTCAACATCAGATGAAAGGTCATCAACAATTTGAAGGTCAGCATAGTTGCCTTTACCGCAATAGCTCTTTGCAAGCTGGGCGTCAAGAACTGCAAAGTCAGCAGTCATAGCGTTTACTTCGTTTAAGCAATCTGTCTGCTTGGGGCAACCCTTGTAAATGATACCGTCAAAGCCTTTAGCATAGGTTTCACCTGCGGAGCCTGATTCAGCAGCACCGGTCTTGCCCTTTAAGTCAGCAGCCTTTGTGATGCCGCTGTCCTTCTTTACAACGATTACCTGACGGTTTTCCATATAGTTGTAAGAGAAGTCAACCTTTTGTGAACGTTCAATGCCGTCATCATCCTTTGAGTTGCAGGTAAAGCCGTTCCAGATACAATCAATTGTGCCGGAGTTAACATCGGTGTATTTGCTGTCCCAATCGATTTCCTGGAACATTACTTCATAGCCAAGGCCTTCAAAAACTGCTTTTGCAAGGTCGGTATCAAAACCGATAAGAGTTTCGCCGTCTTCATCAAAATAGTTCATAGGTGAATAAATTGTATAACCAACAACAATGGTTTCTTTCTTTTCTTCCTTTGGACCACAGCCGGCAAAGCAAGCAACGAGTAAAGCGAGTGTCATAAGTAAAACAAGTATTTTTTTCATTTTTAATTTCTCCTTAAAATGTTTTTTGTTTTTTAAAAATTTGTGTAAGTTTTGCGCACTTTAGAAATTTAGTTAAGTAAAGTGAGCCGTTAAAAAAATAAAATGTATTCAGTTTAGTTTCGGTGGACTTTCATTTTCTTTTTCCTCCATGCGCTGTGTCGATGGTGCTATTATACTTTACTTCGATGAAGTTGTAAAGTGCTTTTTTGCATTTTTTGAAAGTTTGTATATTTTTTATATTTAAAAACGCAATATATTGGTGATTTTGCACAATAAATTATCATTTGTTAATCTATTTTCTAACAAAAGTATTGTTATTTCGCCATTATTGTGTTATACTTTCCATATATTGATTTTTTTGTGTATGCTCTTGAAAGGATCCTATCAATGAATATAAATAATGCTAAAGAGAAGGTAAAGGATTTTTGCGGCAATACTATTCCGGCTTTTTTTAAAGAAGCCTTGCCAAGCTATTTCAAAAACAATTTTGAAATAACCACCACAAAGCCCTTGAAAATTATTGGTTGTGTGCTTTGCCTCGCTTCCCTTTTATTAGTTATATTAAGTATTGACACTTACAATACCATTAGTATATCACACCGTTGGATTATTATGGCGCTTGATTTGGTATTACCGTTTGTTATAGCTGCGGTAACCGTATTCACCATTAAAATAAAGCATCAGCTTACACGAAAACTTTTAGGTGCGATTATTTTTCTTTTAATGCCGTTTGTTACCATAACCATAACCGAATGCCTAAATAATGTATTTATTGGTGATATGATACCTCTTGGCCTTTTGGGTAACTATACTATAGTTTTAGTTTTCCAGTTTATTGTTTTTGCTATCTCGGGCAGCTTCCCTGTTACACTTGCATCGGTCAATCTGATAATATTTTTACTTGCAGTTGCCCATAGCTATGTTATGGACTTCCGCGGCACACCCTTTCAACCGATGGACTTTTTAAGCATTGGTACTGCGGCAGGTGTTGCAGGCACCTACAACTTTGCACCAAATTATAGGCTTATAACCGCAATTTTCATATTCATTATATTATTTGTGATTGTTTTAAAGCTACGCACACCAAAATTCAGTCTTGTTACCAAAATTGTTTCTCGTTCCTTTACGGCCACATTTTCAGCTGTTTTGCTTATAATTTTCTACGGTACAAGCATTTTTGCAGATTTGGGCATAAAGCCTGACTTTTGGAACCAAGCGCGCGGTTATAAAAATTCCGGCTTTGTTTACAACTTTTTTGTAAACACAAAATATTTATTTATGTCGGAGCCGAATGATTACGACCCCGACAAAATTAAGGACTATATTGACCAAACCGTTGACCCTGATAAAGAAAAAGATCCCAACAAGGTAAGTCCCAATGTAATTTGCATTATGAACGAATCCCTTGCTGATTTAAGGGTGCTCGGCAATTTAACCACCAATCTTGATTATATGCCCTTTATGAACAGTCTTACCGAGAACACAATTAAAGGTAATCTGTTTGTTCCGGTTATTGGTGCAGGCACCTCGAATACTGAATTTGAATTTTTAACCGGTCATTCAACCCACTTTTTACCCTCGGGCAGTAACGCTTATATGCTTTATGTTAAAAACCCCATGGCTTCCCTTGTTTCAACCATGGAAGCGCAAAGCTATTCTTCCTGGGCATTCCACCCATATATAGCTAATGGCTGGAACCGTCCAATAGTTTACAGCAACTTCGGCTTTAACAAATTTACCGCATTTGAGGATATTTTTGATATGTCCCTGTGGCAACGTTATCAGGCTAACGGCAATGATTCTAACTACCTTCAAAGCCTTGTTGACCTTAACTACCCCGGCTCAAATATGCTGCTTCGTCAGTATATCAGCGATGACTACAACTTCCGCCTTTTAATTGAGGATTATGAAAAACGTGATAAATCACAGCCATATTTTGCATTTAATGTAACTATGCAAAACCACGGTGGTTATTCAGCAGGCTGTGTAAACTTTAACGAGTCTATTTACGCCACATCTACAACTAAGGCATACAACCGCGCAAATAAATATTTATCACTTGTGCGTGCAACCGACATCGCCTTTAAAGAGCTTATTGAATATTTTTCCAAGGTTAAGGAGCCTACCGTTATTTGTATGTTCGGTGACCACCAGCCAACCGTTGAAACCAACTTTATTGCCGAGGTTATGGGCGTTAAGGATATTGATAACCTTACCATTGAGCAAGAGCAAAAACGCTACACAACCCCCTTCTTTATTTGGGCAAATTATGACATTGAGGAAAAGATGATACCCCGCCTAAGTGTAAACTATCTTTCATCCTTAGTGCTTCAAACCGCAGGGCTTGAGCTTACAGAGTATAATAAATACCTGTTAAAGCTTTCCGAAACCCTGCCCGTTATTAACACTGCAGGCTATATTGATGCCGAGGGCAACTATTATAAATGGAGTGATACCTCACCCTATACCGATATTCTTAAGGAATACGAAAAAATTCAGTACAACTGCATTTTCGACCAAAAGAATATTGATACCGATGTATTCTTTATTAAGGATTATGTTCACGAGCCTTCCGACCTTTCAAGAAAAGAGTAGTCAAAATGATAAACACAACCCTTTGCTACATTGAAAAAGACGGTAAGTATTTGATGCTTCACCGCGTCAAAAAGGTTAATGATTTGAATCAGGATAAATGGATAGGCATTGGTGGCAAATTTGAGGATAAGGAAAGCCCCGAGGAATGTATGCTTAGGGAAACTCAAGAAGAAACCGGCCTTACACTTATAAATCCCGAATACCGCGGTATTCTTACCTTTGTTTCAAACAAATGGCCAACCGAATATATACATTTGTTTTACGCAAATAATTTTGTGGGCGAATTAAAGGAATGCGATGAGGGCAATTTAGAATGGGTAGAAATCCAAGATATTTATTCCCTTCCGCTTTGGCAGGGCGATAAAATATTTTTACGTCTAATTGAACAAAAGGCCCCCTTCTTTTCACTTAAGCTTCAGTATGAAGGTGAAGAACTTATTAACGCTGTGTTAAACGGTGAAAAAATTGTATAGAAAACAGCGACGGAAAATTCCGTCGCTGTTAATTTTTTATGTATTCAAATTATAGTTTATCGGGATAATGAAGCACAAACCAAAGCCTTCCCCAGTAGGGGAAGGCGGCAGGCGAAGCCTGACGGATGAGGTGTAAAAAACAGTTTGTACTTACAAAGCTCCTCATCCACCGCTAAAGCGGTCCCCCTTCTCCGCTGGAGAAGGCTTATATTTGTCAATCTAACTGAGCGATAAACCCCAATTTTACGCCATATTTAAAAGCCTTGCATTTTTTCGCATTATTTAGTATAATGTATATAATTATTGTGGTTTACAAAGGAAGTGAAGAAATGCGGACAATTTATATAGTGCTTACAAAAAGCGGTACATATCTTTCAAAATTTATTCGTGCGGTAACAAGAGCAAATTATACACACGCGTCAATGTCTTTTGAAGAAAAGCTGCAACCACTTTACAGTTTTTCGCGCTTTCAAACATTTCCGCCACTGCCTGAAGGCCTTCACAATGAAGAGCTTGATGTTGGCGTATATAAGAAATATTCACACATTCCCTGCGCGGTTTATAAAATTGAGGTAGACGAAGAAACCTATCAAAAAGCCAAAGGCGAAGTTGAAAAAATGCTTGAAAATGCCGACTATTATCGCTTTAATATTATAGGGCTTTGGCTTTGCGGTTGTCGTATTCCTTTTACTCGAAAAAGATATTATTTTTGTTCACAGTTTGTAAGCCACATTCTTGAAACGGCAAATGCAATTGAGCTTCCCCACCGTCCTTCCCTTATGCGCCCAAGCGACTACACCAAAATAGAAAGTCTTGAATGTGTTTTTGAGGGTAGACTTGATGAGCTTAAGGCTAACCTTAATACATATAATAAAATTTTAGCATAAAAAATGACCTGTAATAACAGGTCATTTTTCTATTTCATAGTCATTTTCACTACAAACCGAAATTATATAATCCTCAAAATAAAGGGTTTTAATTTTTGGGTTACATTCAAAAACATTAACGCTTTTCAGCCCACCTGCAATACCCGTACCCTTACACTTCAAATATGCTTCCTTTTTTGTCCAAACCTCAAAAAAACGGCGGTCACTGTCCTGTTCGGTTATATAGTCGACTTCCTGCTTTAAAAATCGGCGGCATACCCGCAAATCTGCTGTTTTTATCCTTTCTACATCAACACCGACCTCACAGGCACTAAACGCAATTACCGTTAGTTCATCCTTGTGAGAGATGCTGAAAAACAAATCGGGAATATATTTGAAATACGGCTTTCCTTTTTCATTTTTTGTTATTTCAGTATTATTATATTTTTCGGCGGCTATTCGTTGTATAAAGGCGTATGGATCACATTCGCCTTTAAAGATGTAAAGTTTCTCCATAATAATATTATTATATAATATAAATATTATTTTTTCAATATTAGAAAAAACTATTGACAAAACAGGGTGTTTAGTGCGATAATGTAACTAATAATAGGATAATAGTTTAACTATACCCTGTTAATTCTCAGTAAAGGTGATGCAAATGCGTGTTATAACCGGTATTGCTCGGGGTAAGCGCCTCGTCACACCGGACGGTAGCGACGTTCGCCCCACCTCCGACAAGGTTAAAGAGGCACTTTTCAGCGCCCTTCAGTTTGATATTGAGGGTAGAAGAATTTTGGATTTATTTGCAGGCTCGGGTCAGCTTGGCATTGAAGCTTTAAGCCGTGGGGCCAAAAGCTGTGTGTTTGTTGATAACAGCCGCGCTTCAATTAACCTTGTTAAAAAGAATTTGGAAATCACAGGTCTTTCGAGTAATGCAAAGGTTATTCAAAGTGATTTTGCATCCTTTGCGGCTATGAGCCGTGACACCTTTGACATTGTCTTTTTAGACCCACCCTATGCAGCGGGCATGCTGGTAGATGCCATTAAGGCAGTGCTACCGCTTATGAGCGATTACGGTATGATTATTTGCGAATATCCGCCCGAGGTTAATTTACCTGAAGAGGTTGGCGGCTTTAATATTCACCGCACCTACCGCTACGGTAAAATTAACGCTGCAATTTACAGAAAGGGGCTTTAATATGAAAAACAGCATTGCCATTTGCCCCGGCAGCTTTGACCCTGTTACAAACGGTCATCTTGATATTATTACCCGTGCGGCTAAAATGTTTGATAAAATCATTGTTGTAGTAGCCCACAATTCCGCAAAGAAAAACTGCTTTTCACCTGATGAGCGTGTTGAAATGATTAAAAAATGCATACCCGACCTTACAAATGTTGAAGTTGTGCATTATGACGGTTTACTTGCGGATTATGCAGCCCTTCGCGGTGCTACCGCAATTATTAAAGGACTTCGTGCCATGTCGGACTTTGAGTATGAATTCCAAATGGCATTAGCAAATAAGAAGTTAAACCCCAATGTTGAGACATTGTTCCTATCTACTGCATCGCAAAATATGTATCTATCCAGCAGTATGGTTAAGCAAATTGCTTCAATGAACGGCGACATTTCAGACTTTGTACCAGAAGTAATTAAGCAGGACATTCTTGACAGAATAAATTTTAAAAAATAATACCATTACGGTTTATGGAGGAAGAAAAAATGACACTTGACGAATTACTGGAACAGTTTGACGAAATTATTGACAGCGGTATTAAAATTCCCGGCAAGAAAACCGTTGTTGACATTGAAAAGTTAAGAGCAGTTGTTGACGACATTCGCCTTAACATTCCTGCTGAAATTAAGCAGGCTAAGGGCATTGTTGCCGACCGTGCTGAAATTATTACTACCGCTAAGCGTGAAGCTGATGCTATCATCCGCAACGCTGAGGAAAAGGCAAAGGCTATGGTAGCTCAGGAAGAGGTTGTTAAGCTTTCACAGCAAAAGGCTGCTGAAATTATTGCCAACGCTCAGGGTAAGAGCCGTGAAATGCGCAAGGCTGCGCAGGACTTTGTTGACGATATTATGCGTCGTGCAGACGAAGGTCTTACCGCTAATCTTGGCGAAGTTCGCAAGACCAGAGCTGCTTTAAAACAGCAAATCCCCTCCGTTAACGAATAATTCCGTTTCGGTTTAAAGTTTATATTTTAAAAGCTTTGACGGAGAAAGTGGTAACCGCCACAAAATTTTAAGCGAGCAGAGGTTGGTGAAAGCTCTGCATTTTTGGGTTGCCTAAATCACTCCTGAGCTGACGGCTGAAATCAGTAAGCTTAGTCCGGTTGTTTTCCGTTATAAAAACCGTGAATGTTAGTTCTTCGTAATAGGTGGTTATAAAGTGTTTATGCCCTTTATCCTATTGTGGATAAGGGGCATTTTTATTTTCGAAAGGAGTAGATGAAGTGTACAAAAACATTTCACCCAACGTTAATTTCGTTGAAGAGGAAAAAAAGATTAAGCAGTTTTGGGATGATAATGCAATTTTTGAGAAAAGCATTATTGAAAAGCAGGACAATGCGCCCTATGTGTTTTACGACGGTCCCCCAACTGCTAACGGTAAGCCGCACATTGGCCACGTTTTAACCCGTGTAATTAAGGATATGATTCCCCGTTACCGCACAATGAAGGGCTATATGGTGCCCAGAAAAGCAGGTTGGGACACGCACGGCCTTCCCGTTGAACTGGAAGTTGAAAAGCTTTTAGGTCTTGATGGTAAAGAGCAAATTGAAGAATACGGTCTTGACCCATTTATCGGTCACTGTAAGGAAAGCGTTTGGAAGTACAAGGGCATGTGGGAAGACTTTTCCAAAACTGTTGGCTTCTGGGCTGATATGGATAACCCTTACGTTACCTACGACAATAACTTTATTGAATCGGAATGGTGGGCATTAAAGCAAATTTTTGATAAAGGTCTTTTATATAAGGGCTTTAAAATTGTTCCCTACTGTCCACGTTGCGGTACTCCCCTTTCCTCACACGAGGTAGCACAGGGCTATAAAAATGTTAAGGAACGCAGCGCAGTTGTACGCTTTAAGGTTAAGGGTGAGGATGCATACTTCCTTGCTTGGACAACTACCCCCTGGACACTTCCTTCAAACGTTGCGCTTTGCGTAAACCCTGTTGATATTTACTGCAAGGTTAAGGCGGCTGACGGCTTTACCTATTATATGGCTAAGGAGCTTTTGGATAAGGTTCTTGGCAAGCTTGCAACCGAGGATACCCCCGCTTATGAAATTATAAGCGAATTCGAGGGTAAGGCACTTGAATACACCGAATACGAGCCTTTGTTTGACTTTGTTGCACCCATTTGCGAAAAGCAACACAAAAAGGCCTTCTACATCACCTGCGACGGTTATGTAACCATGAGCGACGGTACAGGTATCGTTCACATTGCCCCTGCTTTCGGTGAAGATGACTCGAAGGTTGGCAGAAAGTACGATTTACCCTTTGTACAGCTTGTTAACGGCAAGGGTGAACTGACAGAAGAAACCCCCTATGCAGGCAAGTTTGTAAAGGACGCCGACGTGCTTGTACTTCAGGACCTTGAAAAAGCAAACCTTTTGTTTGATGCGCCCAAGTTTGAACACGATTATCCGTTCTGCTGGCGTTGTGATACTCCCCTTATCTACTATGCGCGTGAATCTTGGTTTATCAAGATGACCGATGTTAAGGAACAGCTTATTGCTAATAACAACACTATTAACTGGATTCCCGAAAGTATTGGTAAGGGCCGCTTTGGTGACTGGCTGCAAAACGTTCAGGACTGGGGTATTTCCCGTAACAGATATTGGGGCACACCCCTTAATATTTGGACCTGCGAGTGTGGTCATATGCACTCTATCGGCAGTATTGAGGAGCTTAAGTCAATGTCCGACAACTGCCCCGATGATATTGAGCTTCACCGCCCTTATATCGATGCTGTTACCATTAAGTGTCCACACTGCGGTAAGGAAATGCACCGTGTACCTGAGGTTATTGACTGCTGGTTTGACTCGGGCTCAATGCCTTTTGCACAGCATCATTATCCCTTTGAAAATAAGGATTTGTTCGAAGCGCAGTTCCCTGCTGACTTTATTTCAGAAGCAGTTGACCAGACACGTGGTTGGTTCTATTCCCTCTTGGCAATTTCAACCCTTATCTTTGATAAGGCACCCTTTAAAAACGTTATCGTTTTAGGTCACGTTCAGGATGAAAACGGTCAAAAGATGAGTAAATCAAAGGGTAACGCTGTTGACCCGTTTGATGCGCTCGAAAGCTACGGCGCAGATGCTATTCGTTGGTATTTCTACACAAACTCTGCCCCTTGGCTTCCTAACCGCTTCCACGGTAAAGCCGTTGTTGAAGGTCAGCGCAAGTTTATGGGCACACTTTGGAACACCTATGCCTTCTATGTGCTTTACGCTAACATTGATAAGTTTGACCCCACAAAATATGATATTACCGACTGCAAGCTAACCGTTATGGATAAATGGCTTTTATCAAAGCTTAATTCAATGGTTAAGGCGGTTGATAATAACCTTGCTAATTACCGCATTCCCGAAGCCGCACGCGCTTTGCAGGAATTTGTGGACGAAATGAGCAACTGGTATGTTCGCCGTGGCCGTGAACGCTATTGGGTACAGGGTATGACCGATGATAAGCTGGCCGCTTATATGACCCTTTACACAGCGCTTGTTACCACCGCAAAGACCGCCGCACCTATGGTACCCTTTATGGCGGAAAACATTTACCAAAACATTGTTCGCAGTGTTGATACAACAGCAAAAGAAAGTATTCACCTTTGCGACTTCCCTGTTGTTGATGAAAGCCTTATTGATGAAAAGCTTGAAGAACAAATGGAAAAGGTGCTTGAAATTGTTGTTCTTGGCCGCGCCGCACGTAACGGCTCGTCAAGAAAGAACCGTCAGCCCCTTAACGTTATGTACGTGAAAATTGACGGTGAATTAGAAGCAACCTATACCGACATTATTAAGGAAGAGCTTAACATTAAAAAGGTTGACTTTACCGACGTTGTTGACAACTTCGTTACCTACACCTTTAAGCCACAGCTTAAGACCTTAGGTCCAAAGTATGGTAAGCAGTTAGGCGAAATCCGTCAGTATCTTATGGAAATTGACGGCAACGCCGCTAAGAAGGAGCTTGACGAAAAGGGCAGCTTGACCTTGAAGCTCGCAAGCGGTGACATTACCGTTGAGACTGAAGATTTGCTTATCGATGCCGCACAAAAGGAAGGCTTCTATACCCTTAGTGATCGTGGTATTACCGTTGCGCTTGATACCGTTTTAACACAGGACCTTATTGATGAAGGCTACATTCGTGAGCTTGTAAGCAAGATTCAGACCATGCGTAAGGAAGCCGGCTTTAATGTGGTTGACCATATTGCAATTACCTTAAGCGGCAGTGAAACAGTTTGCGGTATTGCTACTGCTAAAGCTAGCGACATTGTGGGCGACACCTTGGCTGACAGTCTTACCGTTACCGAGCCCGACGGCTTTGTAAAGGAATGGGATATCAACGGCGAAACCGTTAATATTGGTGTTAAGAAAATTTAAAAAAATGGCTTAATGACCATATAAAAAAAGTAAAAAAGAAGCACGAAAATTTCGTGCTTCTTTTAATTTTGTCTTATACCGTAAAAAAGGAATTATAATACGCTAATAATATTTTTGCATTTCTTCACAGCATAATCCAAGGCTATTTTAGTACCGCTTTTGCGTTTAGTCGGGGAATTTAATTCGTCATAATAAACGACACAGTAATAACTTTTATCTATCATCTCACAGTTTCGTTCGATATAAACCGCTATGCCTGATTTCAGTAGCTTTTCGAGGTAATAGGTGTCCTCATAGCTTTTCAGTAAGTAATTCCTGTATTGCTCACTTATATACGGATATTCCGCCCGCACATAAACACGTTTTATGTGAGGGTATTTTTCTTTTAGTTCAGTTACAGTTTCTTGACAAAGGCTATTAAAGCGGCTCTTACTTCCAAAAAGAAATGTATCGACCTGCTTCTCAACAATAAGTTTTTCAATTGTTTCGGTAAGTTTTAATTTTAGTTCTTCAGTTTCGTTTATAACTCTGTGACCGAAAAAACAACAGGTATTACTTTTCACTTTCTTTCACTCCAAGTAAATTATTACTCATTTATTGTATATTATCATTTACTTAAAGTAAATAATTATTTACTTGTTTTAAGTTATAATTTGTTTCGTCTCCTTGTAAACTATTAATATAGGGAGGCGTAATAATGAAAACAGAGTTTGCTGATAAATATATAACCCTGGGCTTGAAAATTGCTTACTACCGAAAGAAAGCCGGATACACACAAGAATACTTTGCGGAGCTTATTGATAAAAGCGTAAACTTCGTTGGTCAAGTCGAAGGTCCCGGCACAGTTCGTGGAGTTTCTTTGGAAACATTATTCAAGATTGCACAAGTGCTAAAGGTATCGCCCGCGAAATTACTTGAAGAAGATTAAACTATATATACAAAAAAGTTCTCTGCTAAGTTTAGCAGAGAACTTTTTTGTTCTTATTTGTAAAACAATCACAGCTTTTCGGGGGTGAAGCCAAGGTCTTCGATTTCGGTTAAGGCGGTTTGTAAGCAATGCTCACAGCCGTCAATGGTTACAACCTTTTCTTCAAGGCTGATTTCGTGCTTAATTTGCACTTCGCTTAAAGCATTGTCAATTCTTGCAACGCAATGACCGCAATGCATATCGGGAACAGAAATTTTAAATAACATAATTTTTACCTCATTTCATAAGCTTTTGTAAAGTATCGCACAGCTCGTCAACCGTGCTGTTATTACCGTTTTTAATATCATCAACCACACAGGTGTGGATATGATTTGATAAAAGCTCCTTATTAAAGGCGTTAAGCGCCGCATTTATTGCCGAAACCTGAGTTAATATATCGGTACAGTAGGCATCGTTTTCAAGCATATTTTTAACCCCGCGCACCTGACCTTCAATGCGGTTAAGGCGGTTTATAAGGGCTTTATACTCCTTTTCATCACGGTGCTTGGTTTTTTGACAGCAGCACTGGCTCATAGCTTTTTACCTCGCAGTCTTAAAGCATTACCCACCACAAACACAGAGCTGAACGACATTGCAAGACCGCCAAGCATTGGGTTTAAAAGCGGACCGCCAAAGGCGTACAAAACACCTGCCGCAACGGGTATGCAAATTGTGTTATAGCAAAATGCCCAGAAAAGATTTTGCTTAATGTTTCTAATGGTAAAACGGCTTAAATTTATTGCGCGGGGAACATCACATATATCCGACCGCATAAGCACAATATCGGCCGATTCAATTGCAATATCGCTTCCGCCGCCTATTGCACAGCCAATGTCGGCTTCGGTTAAGGCCACCGCATCATTAATGCCGTCGCCCACCATCATAACCGTGCCGTATTTTTGGCGAATTTCTTTTATAATTTCGGCCTTGCCATCGGGCAAAACCTCGGCATAGACTTCATCCGCTTCAACCCTTTTGCCGATATATTCGGCGGCCGGTTTGTTGTCGCCCGATAAAATTACAGTTTTAATCCCCTGCTTTTTAAGGCGCCGTAGTGCAGTTAAAGAATTTTCTTTAAGTGTGTCAGCAATGGCAAACAAGCCTTCACAGCGACCGTTTACGGCGACATAGGCTACCGATTTACCTTCACCCGCAAACCCTTGCGCATTTTCATTAAAGGCTGTAATATCAATACCGTTATCCCTTAAAAATGCACCCTTGCCGACAAGCACCTCCTTGCCGTCAACAGTTGCCAAAACCCCCTTGCCCGATATATTTTTAAATTCATCAGGCTGAGTATAAGCAGCACCCAAGCTGTCAGCATATTCACGCACAGCCAAAGCTAACGGATGGCTTGAGGCAACTTCGCAAGCCGCTGCCACAGCAATTGCCGAATTATTACCGACATAATCGGTAACGGTGGGCTTGCCAACCGTTAAGGTGCCAGTTTTATCAAACACAACCGCCTTAACCTTGTGTATAACCTCAAGCACCTCGCCGTTGCGAATTAAAATACCGTTTGAAGCGCCAAGACCTGTGCCAACCATTATGGCGGTTGGTGTTGCAAGACCCAAAGCGCAGGGGCAAGCAATAACCAAAACAGCGGTAAATACCTTTAGGGCAAAGGCAATATCCTTACCGGCAATAAGCCAAATAACTGCCGCTACCAAAGCAATTGCAATAACAACGGGTACAAACACACCTGCCACCTTATCAGCCGTTTTGGAAATAGGCGCTTTTTTAGACTGCGTTTCCTCAACAAATTTAATAATTTTAGAAAGGGTTGTATCTTCCCCAATATGCGTAACCTTAACGTAAAGCACACCGTCAAGGTTAACGCTACCGCCAAAAACCTTGTCCCCCACTCTTTTATCAATAGGTAAGCTTTCACCTGTCAGCATTGCTTCGTTAACGGTGCTTTCGCCGTCGGTTACAACACTGTCAAGGGGAATTTTTGCACCCGCTTTAATTAAAAGAATATCGCCTACCTTAATTTCGGCTGTAGGAATTTCATATTCCTTACCGTCCTTAAATAAAACAGCGGTGTCGGGCGCAAGCTCCATAAGCTTTTCAAGCGCCCTTGCGGTTTTTGCCTTACTGCGCCTTTCAAAAAATTTACCAAGCATTACAAGGGCAACCACCACAGCGGAGGATTCAAAATATAAATTATGCACTGCATGCGGATTAAAGGATAAAGTAAAGGTCATAACCACGCTGTAAATTAAGGAAGCCCCCGCACCGATTGCTACGAGAGAATCCATATTAGGATGACCCTTAAACAAAAGCGGTATGCCCTTAATAAAGAAACTGCGACCCACGTACAAAACGGGCAAACAGCACAAAAGCTGTAAAAGTGCGAAATTATAAGGGTTTTGGTTCATATTAAAAAGTGAAGGCAGGGGCAAATTTTCAAAAAGCATTTGCCCCATTGAAACATATAAAAGCACTGCCGCAAAGATTAGCGATACAATAATCGGCGCCACGCTTTCCTTTTGCTGTTTAACTTCCTTTTTAACAATGTCACTTGTAATGCCAAAGCCCGCCTTTTGTACAACACGAAAAAAATCCGCCGAGGAAACAGTATTTTCATCAAAGGTAACGGTCATTTTACCTGTTATAAGGTTAACGTCACAGCTTTGCACACCGTTTAGGCGTGAAACCACACGCTGTACCGACGACGAACACGCCGCGCAGGACATACCCGTTACATTATATTGTTGAGTTTTCATATCATCACCATAAGTATTATATACCCCCTAGGAGTATTTTTCAAGCAAAAAATATAGCCACAACAACGTTATGGCTATATTTCAAATTATAGTTTATCGCTGCGCGATTAAATAATAAATAAGAAAGAATAAAGAATAAAATCGGTGTCGGCTTTGCCGACGGATTTATATATTGTGCCGTAGGCACACATTTTTTATTATTTATTATTTTTTCTTTATTCTTTTTTCTTTTGGGCGTTAGCCCTATAAACCCCAAT
>SVPF01000024.1 GCA_015066005.1 Oscillospiraceae bacterium | reverse complement strand
TTAATGCTGCAGCCTTTGCATTGTAAGAATATTCATAAGTAATGGGGTCTGCAGTAATGCGTTCAATAACTACGTTTTCTTCAACTACTGCACCGCAAGCTTCATCTGCGCAAACAACGTTCTTTAAGCCTGTAGTGAAGTATGTTGCAGGAGTAGTAACAACATCCTTTGTGGTGGTGTGTTCACATTCATCCTTAACTTCAGTTAAAAGAACGTTATCAATAAAGGTATATGTTGTAGGTGTGCCGGATGCAGTTTCTACTGTTAATGCCAAGCCGTCAAAATCATCTGTAATCGTAAACTCAACAGCATCGGGAGAATGCCACTTTGCAGTACTATGATTTGCATCACTCTTTGGAACAGTAACCAAATTGGCAATTGCTTCACCTAAAGTCCTGTTACCTTCGCCATCAACTGTAACAGGTCTTATATTAAACAATAGATTTGTGCTTCCCGAAGCTTTGACCTTATACTGAAAACTTACTTTATAAGTTGAACCTTTTTCGGGGATAAAACTATGAAGCTTGCCATCTGTGCCAAGTCCCTTACTGTAATCATAAATTTCATAACGAACAATCTCATTCGCCGAATCACCCGCATATCTTGCAGCTCTAAAGCCAAGTGTGCTATTTGCTCTCAAAGTGTTGGCGTTTACGGAACCTGCTGAATTGGTGTTGTAACCGGTTGTAAACGTATTATAGGAGCTGTTCTTGTAATTTAGGGTATTTGTTCCAATATTTAATGTAGTTTCTGTAACATTGTCTTCTTCAAAAGCATTAAACAAAACATAATTTTCAGAAAACTTTTCAAGTTTTACATTGTCAATAGTAACATTAACGCCTGTACTGTCATTGGCACCGTTCCATTCAACCGAAATTGCCAATGCATCTAAATCGGTTTCAGGTGTTGTAAAATATGCTACTGCATCTTCCCATACGTAAAGCTTGGTTACGCCATCAGCTTCATATAACTTTAGCCATTTTTTAACTGTAACAGCTCTAGTTAATATATCGCCTACAGTGTCATTCTCAACACCTCTAACATTTACAAATATACTATTTCCTGCGAGGCTTGTTGTATAATAGCGGAATGTTATTTTATACGTAGTGTTAGCAGTTGGCTTATAGTCAACAAATTCACCCGAAACTTTTTCAGGGTCATAAATTTTGTAATGACGCACCGAATTACCTGTAGGGGTAGCAGTAGAACTTGTTGCCTTATTTAATTTCAGGGCATTTCCGTTATTTACTTCAGATGTTTCCAAAGACAAATTTGCATCGTTTGGAGTCCAACCCTCATCAAAGGTGTTGGTTATAATGTCATTTGCGGTAGCATCAGCAAAAACTACGGGGAAGGTCATTACTGCCGATAATACCAAAAGTGTTGCTAATGCAACAGAAATAATTTTTTTCATTTTTTATCCTCCAAATTTTAAATATAATTTGTTTTATAAGAGGAACGCCGGATATGTCCCCCAAAAGCATTTAACCTTTGGGGTGCATATCATTTAAAATAATTATTTAAGCTTTGAATTAAGTGATTCAACTGCGCTGTCAAGCTCATTCTTCTTAGAATCAAGCAAGCCGTTAATTTGTGCCTTGCCGCTGTCGTCTACCATAATGAAAGTGTTGCTGTCTTTGTTCATATAAGAGCATGCGGTATCATAGAAGCTATAGTTGATGCCTTCTTTTTCAATAAGCGGAACGTATGTGTTGTAGTAGAAGTCTTTAACTGCGTCGTTCTTATAAACCTTAACGCCGGCTTCTTCATACTTTGAATAATCAAGGAACCAACGGAGGAAGTATGCCGCACCGGAGGGGTTTTTAGCATTTTTAGCTATACCGTATGCACGGTAAAGACCAACCTGCTTTGTGGGCTTGCCTTGATATGATGTGGGGAACGGAACAGCAGCAAGTGCGCTGTCTTCAATTGTTGAGAAACGGCCGTTAAACTTAATTGAATATACGTTGCCGTCATAAATACCTACGTTACCGTTATTAAAGTGGGTGTACCACATACCTGTTTCCCAAATCTTTTCTTCCTTAATGGTTGCATAGAACTGGTAAGCCGAAAGAACATTTGCGGATGTTATATTATTTGAAAAACGAGAGGTTGCGGGGTCGTAGGAAACAATAGGTGTACCCATAGAAGCAGCAACAAGGTCAGGCATAATTACGCCGCCGTAGTTGCCGGAAATTTTTGTAATGTCACGCATACATTTAAGTGCGTTTTCATAGGTCCACTGACCACGCTTATAGTAGTCACCGGGAGACATAATAGAATGGGTTGCAAACAACTTTTTGTTGTAAACAATGAACTGGTGACCCTGCCAGCAGCTTTTATTTGAACTAACCTCGTATGTATTACCCTTAATAGTAGAAATTTTAGTGATATTAGGATCCCAGAAGGGGTCTTTAATATCTATAAGGTTTTGAATAGGCTGAAGAATTTCAATTTGAGTTGCAAAGTTGTAAACGTCAACCAAAAGGTCGGGTGCGTTACCTGCGGCAATTTGCTGTGTTACGGTAGCAACATAGCTGCTTTGGTCAACGTTGCGGATTTGCACCTTAATACCGGTTTTCTTTGTAAATTCCTTATAAACCTTTTGGTATTTGTCGTGACCCTCGTCACCCCAGCAAGCAAAGGTAACTGTTGTACCCTTAAGGCGCTTAGGAATGTTTGCAAAAGGGTCCTTGCTTGAAAGGTCTACCTTATCCTCATCGGTAATGGTAACGCCCGAGCCGATTTGGTTTAAAAGCTCGGAATTTGCTTCCTTTTCGGGCACTTCAAAGCCGTCGCCCTTTTCATCGCCGAAATCAAGGACCTCACCGCCCTTATCACCGCCACAAGCACTAAGTGTGAACACCATAGCAAATGTCAGCAATAAAGCCAAGATTTTTGAAATTTGTTTTTTCATAATGCTATTTCTCCTTTATATATTAATTTTTAAAAACTAACCAGTTATACCAACGCGGTCGATACTCTTTACAAACTTTCTTTGAAGTATAAGGTATACAACCAGCGGTATGGCAATAAATAAAAGACAAGCCGCAAAAACTATTGTAGTGGCTATAGGCTGTGTTCCAAGCCATAAGCCATCCTGATGAAGCGGTACTTCAATTTGTGATATCATAACCGAAAGCGGTCGGGTTTCATTTGTAAAGCAAAGCTGAGCTAAAAAGCTTTCGTTCCAATGCCATACAATTGATAAAACTATAACCGTTACAATTACAACACCTGAAGATGGCAACGCAATTTGCAAAAATGTTCTAAGCGGTCCTGCGCCATCAACATACGCAGCATCCTCAAGCTCTTTTGGTAGCCCCTTAAAGAACTGCATATAAATATATATCAGCATACCCGAACGGATACCAACTCCGAAAAGTGACGGCAACCAATATACCAAGTCGGTGTCAAAAACATTAAGTCGTAAATCAAGCCCTGTCAGGCTGTCAATAAGACCTAAAATTCCAAGAAAATCAAGCTGCCTGAAGTTTACCGAAAGCGATAAGCTGTACATTGGAAGGGGTACCATAAGTGATAGCATTAAAAATGCTGTTGCTATTCCCTTTCCCCTGAATTCAAACCTTGAAAAACCGTAAGCAATTGCAGCACATATAAACACTTCAATAAACGCCGAAACAATTTGCAATGTAAAGGTTCTGGTCAGCGATGGAATAAAGTCAAGATATTCAAAAGCTGTTTTGAACATATCAAACGAAATATAACGCGGCACCCATATAAACCTTACATCGAGGAGCGCTTCCAAGGGCTTTATTGAGCCGCTTACCATATATATAAGCGGGTAAATTACTATGTAACCTATAACGGTAAGCATAAGATACCGAAAACCGTTAATGCCAACCGAGGTCAAGCCCTTTTTAAGCTTTGCGGGTGAAATCTTCATCATGCGCTTTCACCCCATTTCTTAACGAATACCTTTTGGTAAATAAGGAATATTGCAACCATAACTGCCGCAACAAAAATGTAATAAAACCACAGCATTGCCGAGCCTACACCGTATTCAATATCGTTGAATTTTCGGTACGCTGCCGATATAACCTCGTTTGTATTGGCGGCGCAAACCTCAATTATTGAGAATATTACAACCAGCACCATGGTTCTTATAAGCTGCGGGAAGGTTACAAACCAGAAGGTTTCCCAAGCATTTGCGCCTTCAACACGGGCAACCTCGTAATGAAGCTCGGGTATGGACTGAAGGCCCGCAATAATTAGTATGGTCTGTATACCGCTTTGCCACACCAGCATAAAAATTTCACTAAGTGCAAGGGACAGGTAATCTTCAATAAACGAAGGAAGATTAAGGCCACTAAGCACCGCATCGAAATCAATTAAATCAAAGCCTGCCGCATCTGAAACGGCCGCCTGTGTCGCATTGGAGGAACCGGCGGTTAAGAAAAGCTGCAGCACTGTTCCGCTTGCAATAATAACGGGCAAGAAATAAAGGCCTCTGTAAAAAATTCTGCCCTTATAGCTTCCGTTTAATAAAAGCGCAAGCACCATACTTACAACCAAAATGAAAGGCACCGAAACAAACATATTTTTAAAGGCTTCTAAAACACTGTCCAAGTAATCGGGATCGGTAACAAGAATTTTATAATAATTCTCAATACCCAGAAACTGTGTTATAACACCCTCGGTGCCAATGCTCATTTTTGAAAAGCTAAGATAAACGGAATGAAATATAGGATAAAGAAAGAAAACTATCATACCGATTACCCAAGGAGAGATAAACATATATGCATAGCGTTCTTTTAACCGTTCAAGGCTTTTGGGTTTAGATTTACCAAACATATTTTATCCCTCCAATATAATGTAATTATTTGCATCAACCTGTGTTCCCTGATAATCGGTAGCCTTTTCGCCGTAATTCACAGCAACTGTAACGCCGTTATCAAATTTGGTTACGCGAAGTCCGTTTTCATAAATCTCATGCTGAGAAATAGTAGCATCGGAAATTTTTTCTAAAGCTTTGTTTACTTCATTTACGGTTTTAACAATTTTTTCCTTTTGACCGTTAAAGTTAGAAACAGGTATGGAAGAAAACTTTGAAGAAGCAAAGCTGTTATCGTAATTAAAGCTAAGTGTAAAGGATGGGGCGATACCTGCTTCAATACACTTTAAAACAGCGGTTTTGTAATCAACCGAAATATTAAGCGATGTACTGCTCATAGGAACATATCCCTTAAGCACAATTTGATAAAAAGGAACGTCATGGCGCGTAATATCAAACTGTGATGAAACCACGGGAGCTTCGACAATATAATCCGAAAGCCCTGCCGCATAAATATTGGGGTTGATTGTTAAAATATCTGTGTCCTTAGTTTTCCTTAAAATTTCAGACACATTTGCGGGAATGCCACCCGAAACGCCCGCACCCTTTAAGGAATAATCCGAATATGCGATATTTGAAAGTGATGAAAGTGAAACACCGTTAAAGCCATATTTTTTGGCTGTGCTTACCGCCTTTTCAGCCGCTGCACCAAGCTTTGCGCGTCCAAGCAGCATATACTTATCTTGACCGCTGCCGTTGCGGGTAACATTGTTATAAAAGCTAAGGTAAACGGTTTGCCCGTCAAACGATTTTGCGGTATCACTCGAAGTAGAAAAGCCGCTACCGTTTTTATTAAAGCCAATAATATCAAAATCCATAAACAGCTTTATGTTACTTTCCTTACAAAAGGCTGTAAGTGATGATATATCAGATTTTTTACCCAGCTTTGATGAAATTTTAAAATCACCGCCAAGCTTTCCTATATCAAGTCCGCTTTGTCCAAAGCCGACAAGAGAAATTAAAAGGCTGCTGTCAATTTTTTCATCAAAATATTTCGCAATTTGTTCGGCCTCGCTTACTGTAGTAAGTGCCGAAAGCTTAGTGGAGGGAATGCCAAAATTAAAGGTTTTTTGGTTTATACCGCCAAGTATTCTTATAGCTGCGCCAACCTGCTTTTGACTGCTTTTTGAAAGCTGACCGTTTTCAATTAAATACTTGCGGTAGGTTTTAGCCATACCGCTGTAATTTGCATCCTCATCGCTAAGGGGATAATACTTAACCGTAAGCAACTCTTCGGTTATATAATCATCATAAATCGGGATTTCTGCCAAGCTCATTACAAAGCCTGCGGGTCTTTTAACAATATTGTGTCCTCTTACCCTGAAAAACGGATAAATTGATGAATATTTCTTTGCTGAAGAACCGATATCCCAATTTAAATATGCCCTTTCAGCAGAGGAGGTTATAATACCTAAAATGGCATTGTCGCCCTGCTTTTTACCGAAAATCGGCATATTTATTTTTTCGGTATAGGAGGTAAGGGTAAAATCACTTATGGTAATATCCTCACCGTATACACGGGTACTTCCCTGTCGGCCAATCATATCAATTGTTTGTGGCTTTATAACAGCGCCGCTACCGTCGGGAATAAACAAATAACTGTCATCACTGTCATTTTTAAGTGAGCACAAGAAGGGGGCTACTGCAACACCTGCTACAAAGTTTTCCCCGTTATCGTAAATTTCCTTGGGGTCTACCGAAATTTCGAAATTGTCCTCATTAAGCTTATAATCCACCGAAACGGCAATCTCCTGTGAAGAGAAAACATAGGTTACCTTAATGCCGTTCGGGATAACCTCGCCAAAAATTTCACCGCCGTCAATTGCATCCAATGCGGCAAAGGCCGTGGTTTCCGAAAGGGTTTTGGAATTATAGTAGTAAACAATGATTGGGGATTCTATTTGAACATTGTTTTCAATTTCATAACCCTCATCATCGTATTGTACCTGCATAGCTTCGGTAGGTATTGTGCTGTAAACCTCACCGCTTTGCTTGTCGGTCACTACAACCTGCTTATAGGTGTCATTCCACGACATAATAAAACGTTCGTTTTGACAAATTTCTCCATCGGCTAAAGCATCATTTTTATATTCCAACGTTGAAAAGTCCAACGCTGTTCTAAGCGATGCCTTTTCGCCCCCTTTACAGCCTGTAAGGAGTGATAACATACAAGAAAACACAAGTATTATTCCAATTACTTTAATAACTGCTTTTTTCAATAATTATCACCCTCTATCTGTATCTAAGTTCAATAAATATTGTGCTTACAAGGTTTAATGCCTGCTGTATGAGCATAAATACAAGGAACAGCAAGAATACAATTATCATCATTCCGATAACCGTAACAACCGTTGTGGCAATAAATTTACCAAACTCGTAATCGTGAATTTTCATTATGCCTATTATTAGCATAAATAACGAATAAAGTAAGCATGCTACAGCAAAAACTTCGAGGAAGGCTCCCTCACTGGGTACAAGAATATGAGTAAGTATTAGTCTAACTATTCTGAAAGCCACCATTGGAATAAGGCTGTAACAGGTCACTATAAAGATTTCCTTAAGTGTGCCTATACCGCTTGCAAGCGAGCAGATAAGCCAATTTGTAATGCTGAAAAGTATTACAAGACCTACGGTGCTTAGCAAAACATAAATTGCACTGTAGTTTTCCGAATCGAATACTGTAAAGGCAAAGCCGCCGCTCGTATCGTTAAGCACGGTAACAACATAGAAAAGCACAAGTATTACAGCGGCAATTATTGCCGAGCCCTGACCCTTTTCCTTTACAAGTCTAAAGCTTTCAACGGGGTGTGCCACACTTGAAAGCGCAACCTTAAGCCGTTCATTTTTTATTAACACAGGCCTATTTTTCCCTAGCTTAAGCTTTAGCACAATTGCAAGCGCCACTATAACAGCAATTGCAATGAAAATTAAATAAAAGTATTTTTCCAAAAGCTCGGTACGCTTAAGCTCAAAGGCTTTGGCATAGGTGTCACGGTCAACACCAAGCTTTGCGTATTCCATAGCTTTTTCGTTATTGCCCAAATCGTAATAGGCTTTACCAAGACCTCTGTATGCTAGCTGACAGTTACTGTCCTCAGCTATTACAGCTGTCCAGCTATCAAGTGCTGCTGCAAAATCACCCGAAAGTGTGGTAAGCTGTGCCGAACGAACCGCCGCGCCGTATTCGGTAAGCTTAAATACCGTGACGGTGTTTTTATACGAGTCGCTTACAAGCACATCTAAGCCGTTTAAAGCAATTGCAGAGGGTAATGAAAAGGTTCCCTTTTGCTCCCCCTGACCTGCACTGCCGCCGAAAACCGAAAACAAATTACAGTCGCAGTCGTACCAAAATACCCTACCATAAGTTTTATCAAGGGTATATATCATTCCGTCAGCATCAACGTCCAGATTATTAAGGTTTTGTGAAAGTGTGGCAAAAAGGTGGTAACCAACCTTATAGTCGGCAAAGTTTTTGCCGTCACTTGCAATAACATTCTTGCCGCCTGGGTTTAACACACAAATTTGACCCGTTTGAACATTACTTTTAACACCCTTACCTGTAGAGGTGTAAACGAAATCTTCAGGACCGAGAACTATATCGGTAAATGCATACGGAAGCGAAATTTCATCCGCCGCACGCTTAATGTCGTTTGATGTAAGCCTTTTCCAAAGCTTTGTAAGAACATCTAACGCGGTTGCCTTTACTGTATTAGCACCGTAAAAACCCAAAAATTCCATTTCGGGTGAATAAAGTATTGCACCGTAATAAGAGCCTTCGCTTGCGATATAGGTATACCCCTTAGAGTCAACCGCCACTTTAACAGGGCGGTATTTGAAGCCTGTCGGAATAAGCTCAGACTCAGGAAGGGTTAGCATATCAGTTACTTTACCGCTTTCATCAAGACAAATAACACGGGCATTTTCGGTATCGCAAACATAAATAACACCGTTTTTATCAACGTAAATGCCCTGTGCATCGGTAAAGACAAGCGGCTGACCGTCATAGCTCATATCTTTAATTGCGGATAAAAGCTGATAATTTTCATCAAGTATGTATATCCTTGAATTACCGCTGTCAAGCACGTAGGTTTTACCGCTATTATCTACCGCAACATCGTTAAGCTTGCTGTTTTCATCAGCACCAAGCATTGCTGCAGAAACAGTCAAATCGGTTTTATACATAGGCTTTGAATAAACAGGCATTTTTTCGCTTGTATTATAATCAACCCAATATGTATAGCTTTGGTAGGGCACTTCGTTTGACTGTGCCGAGCCCGTTTCCTGCTGAACTGCTGAAACCGTAAAGGAAGCGGTAAGACAGGCAATAATTATTAGGGATATTAAGATTTTTGTAATTTTCTTCATAAAACCACCTATCCCTTTATACCTGCGCTACCCATCGTTTCCTTAATACTGCTTTGAGAAATTAAGTAAACCAAGATAGGCGGTATCATCATAATTACCGAAACAGCCATTGACGAGCCTGTTCTTGCAAGACCGCCGGTAGCTATCGTTGACATTACCGTAGGCAAGGTCTTTAGCTGTTCGCTGAAAATTGTACCTGCCGAGCCAACATTCCAAAGCCCTAAAAATGTAAACAAGGTAAGTGTTAAAACACAAGGCTTTATAATAGGTAAAATAATTTTACCGAATATTTGAAACCAATCCGCACCGTCAATATGGGCGGCTTCAATAAGTGCGTCGGGCACATAGCCGTCCATATACTGCTTCATAAGAAAAACACCCATAGATGAAGCAAGGGTTGGAAGCAAATAAACAAAATATGTATTTATAACCCCTAAGGTTGAGTAGATTATGTACTGCGGTATAGCCAACGTATAGCTGTTAAACAGCAACGCAAACTGAATTACCGTAAATATTAAGCCCTTATGCTTAATATCGGTTTTAGAAAGCACAAATGCCGACATTGCCGAAAACAACACACAAAGCACAGTACCTACAACTGCAATAAATACACTGTTGAAAACATACCTTGAAAGCGGCACCGAAAGACTTGAAATAAGGTCGGGCAGCGCTAAAAAGTTTGCTATTGTGGGTCTTTTAACCGTAAACAGTGTTGGCGGGAAAACCAACAATTCATCCAATGGCTTAAAGGAGGTTACCAAACAATAAATCATTGGTAAAAGTGAGAATATACCTGCCGCAAAAAGAACAACAAAATACATTACGTTACCAAACTTGTTGCGGGTATATCTTTTGGCTTCGTTACCTCTTGGAAGGTGTAATAATTTTCTCAATTTTTTCATATTATCACCTTCCTGTTTTATTTATCAGCTTATTGGTTACCCAACGTGTTGTAACCATAAGCAAGAACAGTATAACCGAAAGGGCCGATGCATAGCCCATTTCATATTTAACGGTACCAACGTCGTTAAGGTATGAAACAATTGTATCTGCAGCGTAGCCAACTGTCGGATAGCCTGCAAGCTGAGTAATAATACTGCTTATAGAAAAGGCTGAAGCAATTTGCATAACTGCCGAAAACAAAAGCATATGCTTCATTCCCGGAAGGGTTATGTACCACAGCTCCTGCCATCTATTGCGGATACCGTCAATAGCACCCGCCTCGTAAAGCTCGGTATTGATATTTTGAAGACCTGAAAGATTTGAAAGGAACGAAATACCAAGGCTTGACCAAAGCTGTACTAATACTACGATGGGAACTATATATGACGAATTTGAAAGCCAGGCTATAGGCTCGGTTATAAAGCCTAAGGACATTAAAAAGCTGTTTATGTAACCGTAGCTGTCGCTTGAAAAAAGTATTTGCCAAATGTAAACAGCATGGCCCGCCAAGGACGGCGCATAGAACATAAAGGAGAATAATGTTCTTGGTCCCCTGCCAAATTCATTTATAAACCAAGCAAGCACAAAAGAAAGCAAAAAGCCTGCAGGGCCTGTAAGAATTGCCAACAAAATGGTGTTCTTTAAAACAATGGGGAAAATATCGTCGTGTAAAAACATACGGATATAGTTGTCAAGACCTGCAAAGGTCGGCATAGACACCATATCAAAATTGAAAAAGCTCAATACCATTGATGCCAATACAGGCAAAACCATCATAAGTGTAAAAATGGTAAGAAAAGGAGCAAGCAACACATATAACTGCCAACGACTGCTGCTGAACAGTGACTTATTTTTTTCTTTAGTCATATTCCCTACTCCTTAATATTTTTTGTTAGCATATTCTGCTATTTTACGCTTAATTTCCTTATCAGAGGTTCTTGCCCAGTCGGTTATAGCCTCTTTTTCGGTTGCTTCGCCGTTATATACAGCCCAAAACGCCTGGTCAATTGAACGGGATACATAATAGCTGCCCGGCACCTCAGGAACCTCGGTAACATTTTTCCATTGATTAAGTATTACTTCAAGGCTTTCCTTATCCCAAGAAAGTCGGCTTAATGCTTCAACATTAGCGGTAGCACTTCTACCTGACTGACCAAGCACTGCTTCACAGTTAAAAGAATAAGAATACTGTGTATCAGCGCTTACCCACCACTTAAGGAATTCCCAAGCGGCATCCTTGTTCTTGCTAGACTTCATAATTGCACAGCCGGTACCTGCGCCTGCACTTACACGGTTAATTGTGCCATCAGCCTGTCTTACACCGGGAAGCTCATACACTGCCCACTTACCCTCAATTTCAGGTGCGGCAACCGCAAAGGTAAGGTACTGTGTATATGCTGCAATACCCAAAGGAATTGTACCAACACGGAAGCGTTGATAGAAGTTAGCATCGGGGTTAAGCTTATATCTTGTATAAAAATCCGTCCAGAACTTAAAGGTCTGAACCGAAACGGGAGATGCAAGATTAGTGGCATCAAGCTTACCGTTATACATACTCTCGTTATTTTGCATAAGCATTGTTGGGAAAATGCTCAATCCGCCTGCGCCCGTATTAACGGTAGTAGCGGCAGTAATTTTAATGTGCGGTAAATATGAATTCATATTTTTACGCTGAATAACCGCCGTTGCTGACAGGAATTCATCCCAGGTTTGAGGAATGGATAAGCCTAGTTCTTCAAAGATATCGGTACGAACATACATTACCTTAAAGGACTGTGTATCGGGTAATGCGTAGGTCTTACCTTTATATATATAGGGCTTTTCAGCGCCTTTTTGGAAGTTTTTCAAAACCTCCTCATAATCATCAAAGCTTGAAAGGTCGTAAAGCACGCCGCGCATTGCAAGGTTTACCGGCTCGGTTCTTGCCATGTGCAAATAAAGGTCGGGTGAATTGTTTGAAACAATACCCTGAACAACCGAAGCGTTAACCTGCTCTACCTTAACGTTGATTTTATGGTTAGGTGAAAAATCCTCCTGAATCAAGGTGTTTAACACTTTCACCTGGTCACGACCCCAGTTTACCCAAATTTTAATTGTGGGTGCGTCAGGGTCATTTAGACTTTCGGTTGAATAATCACCCACAAATGAAAGCAAAAATCTAACAATGCTAAAGCGCAAGCGTTCAAAAATGTTTGCTTTTCCGCTGTCAACCTTTGCATCGGGTGCTGAAACAATTATCTTATCAATTGATAAAGACATATTCTTCATTTCAAAAAGCCAGGATGACAAGGTTTGATAGTAAGAATAATATGTATCTAAATGCAGGTGGCTTTCATAACGGCTGTCGTGCATGGTTTTGGCAACTCGTGCCATATTTTTAACTGCACCGTCAAGCTCACCGTTAATGTCCTTATTTGCATTTAATTCTTTTGAAATATTGGTTAAATCGTCATAGAAGCCTTGAAGCTTTTCCTCAAAATTAGGAATTTGCTTATATAACTCATAATCGCGGTTAGCGTCGGGGGATTCACCCGTAATCATTACTATATCAAGGTACAAATCGCCGATATCGGCGCAAATTTTATTTAATTTTTCATAAAGGGCTGCAACATCAGCTAAAGTTACGCTAAGTGACAGCTCGTGCTTACCTTTGGTTAAATAGAAAAGATAAGCATCCCCGTTTGCATCGGCAATGTCCTTATACTGCCAAGCGGTTTTATAGCTAAAGCCTATTTTGGTGGCTTCGGCAAATGGGGTTTTACCGTCAATTTTAAGCCAACGGTAAGCATTACCGTTAATAATTGCATTTTGCTTAAAGTTAAAGCCAAGCTTATAAAGGGCATCTTCAGGAACATCTATTTCCCATACAAGCTCCTGAAAAGGTGAACTCCAGTTGGAGCCACCGATATAATTTATAAGTGAATGCGAAGCACTTTTGGGGCTTATGTCTGCACTGCCGTTATCGGCCTTAGCGGTAAGTGAATAATCATTTCGGTATAAAGGCTTTTCGGCTTCTATTACAATTTGCTTACCGTCATATTTTTTATACCGTGAATATTCATTAAGCAAATCCTTATAGCTTTTTACCTCTTCGGGCTTTGATAACAAAACCCTTGAAAGCTCGAAGCGATCACCTAAGTTTTCAATTGTCACGGTGTGCTTACCTGCGGTTAGGTTAAAGCTGTAGGGTGTAAGTGTAACGCCTGTTTTATCGTAAGCTGTTGAAGTAAAATAACCTTCCTTAACCTTTTGTGCGGCAGCAGTTTGGTCGCCGTTTGAAAGGGTGCGCTTTTCACCGTCATCCTCGTAAAGTACGGGAGCTGTTAACAATTCAGCACCTGAAAAGGGATATTTTCCATCCACCTTAACGGAATATTCTACCGCCTGTGTGTTTTCCTCAATCGGCTTAAACACAATTGATATTTCATATTCACCATCATCAGTTACGGTGATATTCTCGGTCACG
The DNA here is from genome assembly GCA_015066005.1 of Oscillospiraceae bacterium. Lineage (GTDB taxonomy): Bacteria > Bacillota > Clostridia > Oscillospirales > Acutalibacteraceae > UBA737. The sequence continues at coordinate 16,705 of SVPF01000024.1, read as the reverse complement.
GTTTTACCGTTTTCAACTATTACGCCTGTTTCTTGCGGTGTTTTTTCCACCTCTTTGGCTGATACGCTCAGCATAATAGTTAAGATTTGTAAAACCACCAAAATTGCAGCTGTAAATTTAATTCCTCTTCGCAATTAGTTTCACCGTTCCTTTCATAGTTGATAATAAAATTATATCTGGCAAAAAATAATTATTCTATCGGTAAATATTGGGTTATTTACCCTTTAAAGACTTGTAAAGGACGTACCGTTTAAAACAACGTTTTCAACCATAGTGAATATTTTGTTGTTTATAGGTCTTCCCCAAGAAGCACCGTGTTCTTTATAGTTTGGAAGCTCTTCATCAGACACTTTTTCAAAGGTACAGTTACTCAAGGTTATGTTTTTTATTATGTTTTGCTTTCTGCCCTTGAAATAAGGAAATTCTAAGCCACGTGAATGTATATTGCTAAAATGTATATTTCTTATTGCTTTACACCTCGTTGCCCTGCTGTCAGCAATATCTATAGCTATCGGTGTAGCATATATATCATCCATCACAATATTATCAAATGATAAATTTTCAATTAAAGTATCTTCTCTGCCCCTGTCCACAAGATGAAGCGGCAGGTCTTCGGGACAATTTCCAGGCTCGTATTCAATATCTCCTGCAAAGGGAAGCTTTATTGCAATACCAACGTTAGTATCGGTCATAACAATATTTGAAAAGGCACAATTTTTAATAACACCGTCGTTAAGCCAACCTATCCTAATTCCGCTGGCATAGCTTGTTAAATTGCAGTTTGTAACAACAACCCTTTCGCAAGCCTTGTTTTCAGAAAGAGAAGCATTGTTTGCCCTTACAACCAAACAGTCATCGCCGCAAACGATTGAACAGTTTGAAACGGTAACATTTCTGCTACTGTTAATATGAATACCATCATTATTAGGATATTGAACGTCCGCATTTATTTTAAGGCGGTCACAGGTAACAAAGTCACAGTCGTGTATCCAATAGCTCCAGCCTGCAGGCTGATTCACCATAGTAATATCCCTAATATTAACATTCTTACAACCGGTGAAGAAAACCACTCTTGGTGGAGTTGGTGCATCTATCCTTTCATAACGCCAACCGCTTTCATAATTCTCTTTTTCTTTAATAAACGAAAGACCGTTACAGTCAATTTTGCCCATACCCGTTATTGATATGTTTTCACACTCTTCGGCAAAAATAAGGCAAGCATTTCTCCTGCGTGGAAGCATGGAACTTTCTACATGCTTAACATCATGTCTTTCGGGATAATCAGAACAATCGGGCGAGCCTAAAAGCACAGCGCCTTCTTCAATATGCAAATTTACATTACTTTTTAAAATTATGGTACCAATACGGTATACTCCATTTTTAATAATTACCCTTCCGCCACCCGCTGCAGTGCATGCATCTATAGCGGACTGTATAGCTTTCGTATACATTTCTTTATCACTTGATAAGTTTATATAGTTAATAATATCAAAATCCATAAAACCTACTCCCGCTTATACAATTCTATTGTACACTATTCACAAACATCAATTCAATGCACTACACACTTTATTTTAATACAATATCGCACTAACACAGATGTTGTTATTGAAATTTAAACTTGCAACTGATATAATGCTTTCAAGAGGTGATATAGATGATTGTTGACCTTGACAAACCCGTTAACGTTAAAATGTTTGGTAAAACCACACAGCCTAAAGGGTTTTGGATTGACCAAAAAAATCAACCGCAGGAATCACAGTCGATTTCTTCTAATCTTCTGCTTTATATCACAAGCGGTTCCTTTAATATGCGTATTGGGGAGGATATTTACAGCGTTTCCGAAGGAGATGTAGTCCTTATCCCCGCTAAAATGGTTTATCAACCCCGTGAAACCGAGGGCTCATCCTACTATTTTGTGCATTTTTCGGCTACAACTCTTGAAAACACACCCCCTTCCGATATTGAAAAATCTCTGCTAAGATTCCAAGAGGTTACCAGCAGCGGCTATGCATACAACTATTACGGTAATACTTATAGCTCTATTATTAACCTGCCTATCCATATCAAGCAAAACAACTTTAAAGCATATTATCCCCTTCACAATGTTTTTGAACGTGCTACAAAACTTAATATTTGGCGTAATAACTACGAAAAGCTTCTTCTTGATAATATAATCCGTGAGCTTTTAATTCTTATTTCAACCGAGCTTTCAACCTACCAAACTCCAAATAATACCCTTCAAAAAATATTGCATTACATAAACAAAAATTATACGAAGGACATAACCCTTACTTCTATTGCCGAAACCTTTGGCTTTTCGACATCCTACATTACAAAGCTTTTCCGCAATTTTTTGGGTAAAGGAACCGTGGATTATATTAACGATTTAAGGCTAACCGCCGCTTGCGAATATCTGATTTCATCCAACTTTACAATTGGTGAAATTTCTAATAAAATCGGTTTTACAAATCAATATTACTTTGACCGTCTTTTTAAAAGAAAATACGGTGTCACACCAAAGGAATTCAGGAAAAGCAATAATAGTGATAATTTATAAAATGAGATTTTTTATGCACCTTTAGTATGTCAACCACAATAAAACAAGTGTATACTATAAATTAAAAAGACAGCTATTGGGAGACACTTCATAAAGAAGTTTCTCCCAATTTCTTTTCATATTTAAAATGACACTTTCGGCAGATAAGTGTCATAGTGGGTTACATACTTTAAAATCACACATATATCAAAGATAAAAGCCATTAGTGTTATTGTGAGACAGGTCTCACAGTTTTATTTTGCCTTAGCAAAGTGATATTAAAACCTTTGGTTTTAGTTTTATTATATTCGCTCCAAAACTGCCGAAGGCAATATCACTTGGACAAGGTCCAAATATAACTGAGGCGCACTTCCTTACGGAGTGCGCCTCTTAAAGCCGTATTTTTTATTGTATAACCCCATCTGAAGTCAGATGTTTTCTAATTTCAGATGGGGTTATTTATATATTTCAACTATTCAATCTTACACATATCGGCGTATAAGTCGTTTTTATGCTATTAACTAACAGTCAAAACAACCTTACCAACGTTTTCACCGCGGTATAAAATGTCGTGTGCGGCTTCAGCTTCGGTTATAGGTAAAACCCTATAAATTGTGGGCTTTACTTCACCGGTTTCAACCTTTGGCCAAACATTTTTAACAAGGTCCGCTAAAATTTGCGCCTTTACTTCGGGTGTACGTGAACGGAGGGTACTGCCAATTATGCGAACGTTGCGAACATAAATATTTTTAAGGTCAATTTCGGTTTTTTGTCCTGCAAGGGATGCTATCATAATCCAGCGTGCGCCGTGGCGTAGATAATGGATACATTTACCCATTATTTCACCGCCCAGGCAGTCAATTGCAACGTCAACGGGATGACCGTTATCAAGTTCTTCTTTTAATACTTCTGCTATATCTTCTTTGGTTGTAACAACTACCCTGTCGGCATTTAAATGCTTAATATTGTTAGCAATTTCTTCTGTTAAAACAGTTGTTATTACCCTTATTCCAAACGCCTTTGCCATAGGAATAATAACGCTGGCAAGTCCGCTTGCACCAGCATTCATAAGTAGGGTGTTTCCTTTTTCTATTTTACCTTCCATGAAAAGATTAAGGTAAGCAGTAGCAAAAGCCTCGGGGATTGCTGCGGCCTCTACCATAGAACAATTTTTGGGAACGGGCATTAACATATCATACTTAATATTTGCATATTCTGCATAACCGCCGCCGCCCAATAGAGCGCAAACCTTATCACCAATTTTCCAGTTGGATTTTGCTTTTGCGCCGTCGGCGATTTCTACAATTTCTCCCGCAATTTCAAGGCCCATCCATTCAGGACAGCCCGCAGGTGGCGGATAATCACCCTCGCGTTGCATTAAATCAGCACGGTTAAGGGCTGCCGCCTCAATTCTCACAAGGCAGTCGTCGTTTTCTAAAATTGGGTCGGGCACGTTATCCCATCTTAAAGATTTATCATCGTTTACCAGTATTGCTTTCATATTTTTTCTCCTATAATATTTTTTCGGTTTTTAAAGATATATCGTGACAGGTATGCACACAGTATTTTTTATCACTGAATTTTTCCACAAATTCACGGCTTTTCGCCAAATTATAATAAGCGCCGGTAGGTGTACGACAGGAAATACAATGTTTAATATAGCATTCATCCCCCGCAAGTATATGAGTAATATTATTATCTGTTATCTCAACAATTGCCGAACCAATAGAATGCCCACCCCATTTTATAACCTTAATTTGATTATCTATAACGCCAGTATCTTTAAAAACATTAACACGCATATTTAACGGAATGTATTTTCTTCCGTTTAAATATTCTTCTTCGCTTATATGCACCACAGCATTTTTAAAATGATTTAATGCTTCAATATGATCGTGATGAGAGTGGGTAATTATAACATCAGTTATTTCATTAGCAGATAACCCCACTTGCCGTAAAACAAATGCAGGTGAATAAAACCCTTGCATAACAAAACCGGGCATTGTATCACAACCAACATCCACCAGAATATTTTTATCCTTTGTTTTAATCAAATAAACCGCAAAGGAAATAGGTATTACCTTTTCTTTTGCGCCGCCACATAAAGCCATGCTTTCGGGCAATACTGACTGAGCATATTTTAAACAATATAAAGATAAAGATTTTTTTAACATATCACTTCTTATCATAAAACACAATGCCGACTTAGAAATCAATACTATCTCTTATAGTTTTCATAGTGCTTAAAAGCGGCTGAGAGGCTGTTGAAAGAGCATCATGATCATAAACACAAAGTGTCATACAGTTGCCCAAATGACCGCCAAGTCTTCGGTGAATCGTACTTACTCCACCCGACAAAAACAAGAACGGTGCGCCAAGCTCTTGCTTTAAAAGGTTTGTAATGCGCAAATTTTCAATTTGCTGTTCCATATTATCGGCAGCGGTTACAATTTTAATTATGTCTGCGCCTCTGCGTTTTTGTTCGAATGCAATTTCAAGCACTCTTTCAGCAGGTGCAAATTTATAAAGGTGTGACGACATCAACACTTCTGCACCCATACTATGTAGTTTTTCAATAAGCTTCATTTGTTTTTGTATAGCTTCATCATTATCGGTAAGCTCTTCGGGGTGCTTGCAGAATATATCGCCCATAACATCGCAAAGAGTTGCACCGCTTTCAGCAAGGGTTATAATTCCGTCGGCCAACTCATCATCAGTGAGTTTTTGATTATAAGCATATCTGTAATTTGTAACATAGCAAGGCTTATTTCTCATTTCAGTAAATAATCTTTTAAAGGTATCGGGATTTTGAAATTCGGGCATTAAGGTTTCTACCTGAAGTCCGTAAGCGTCAGCACCCAAGCAATTTGCATTTCTTATTTTGCTGATTGCCGCCTCCGGTGTTTTGCATTGAAGCATAACCGTAAGCAAGGAATTACTATTGTTTAAAAAAGATTTTTTCATTACCAGCACCTATTCATAGCATTTCTGCCGCCATCTATCATAATGTTTTCACCGTTTATAAACTGACCCTTATCAGACGCCAAGAAAAGACACAAATCAACTATTTCTTGCGGGTCGGCGGCACGGCCCATAAGCGTTTTCATATTCGCCATAGCCGCTCTTGTAAGCACAGGGCCGGGAGACACACAAACACATCTTATCCCGTGTTTAGAACCATACTGCGCGATAGATTTGGTAAGGCCATACATAAGTCCAGCCTTAGAGGTGGGATAGTCCATTCCGTAGCCATCACCCTCTGCACCTGTTATTGAACCAATATTTATTATTAGTCCGCTTTTTTGTTCGCGCATTTGCTTTAACACAGCATGAGCAAAATAGAACGGGCCTTTTAAGTTTACATCAATTCCCCAATCATATACATCAATCGGTACATCGGGGAATTCGGGGTATTGTGTTCTGTCAACATTTCGCATTCTTACGGCAGTGCCGCCTGCAAAGTTTGCCACAATATCAATTCGGCCAAATGATTTAACAGCCTTGTCCCTTGCATTGCACACCTGATTATAGTCGCGTATATCGCATAAAACGCCAATAGCTTTTCCTTTGTTTTGGGAATTGATTTCTAAAACCTTCTCTTCCAAAACCTCTTTATTGATGTCACACAATACAACATTTCCGCCAAGGGCTGCAAAGTTTTGTGCAAAAAGAAGACCCATACCGGATGCTGCTCCTGTTGAAATTGCTACCTTACCTTCAAAATTCATATTGTATTCCTCCTTTATTATCATTATACAACGCATGTAAATAGTAAAAATCGCATATTTTTAACATTTTTGATACTTTGGGTGCAAAAAACTTGAATTTTTTTAAGAAAAATATTATAATTTATATGGTGATTTGCTTGAGTATATTTAAAGATGCGGTAATTACTTACATTTATCCGACAGTGACGGTTTTTTCTGAAAAAGGTCGGCGGGAAATTACAAAAAACCGACAGTCGTGGGGGCTTTCTTTTTGCATTGAGGGTCAGATAACCTATACCCACAACGGAAAAACCTTCGTTTCAAACACTGAAAATGCCGTTTTATTACCCAAAGGGGCAACCTATTCAATAAGCGGCGACAAGGAAGGAATTTTCCCTGTAATCAACTTTGATTGCAATAATTTAACCGCTGACACGCTTGTTATTTTTCCTTTATCCAACACAAAATCTTATATTAAAGATTATAAAAAGCTTTCAAACCTGTTTTTATTTGATAATAAAAAATTGCAACAGTTCAGTTTGCTTTACAACATTATGGAACGTTTAGATTTTGAACAGTCTAAAAACCCGTTGTCATACATAATAAATTATATAGAAAACAATATTTCAAACAATGGGCTTACAAACGAAATATTGGCAGAAAAAATGAACATAAGTGAAGTTTATCTGCGAAAGCTTTTTTTATCTAACCTTGGCAGTACACCAAAGCAATATATACTTGAGTTGCGCATTAAAAAAGCACAGAGGCTGCTGGTTGACAGCAATTACACCGTCACCAAAATTTCAGAAAAATGCGGTTTTTCAAGCCCTTACCATTTTTGCAGGGCATTTAAAACAAAAACAGGTCTGTCCCCTACCGAATATGCAAGGTTTAATAAGATTTATCAAATATAAAAAACAAGGTCAAATAACAGATGTTATTCTTATCGGAGAAATTGAAAATCCTTCAACTTCGGTTAAGAACCAGCATCGCATTTGTAAGTACAAATGCAGTTGGGCAGCGGCCCAAACCCACTAACAAACATAAAAGAGAAGATTCGTATCATAACGAGTCTTCTCTTTCTTTTCGTCTGTTAAGTGATATGCTGACAAACGTCAGCGTGATATTTTCTTTTGAAAATCCCTCGCCTATGGCGAGATATTTCAAAAAGAAAGTGATATTAAGCCCGTTCGGCTTAGTGATATTCTATTCGCTCATAACTTGCGAAGCAAATAACACTCGGCTGAAAGCCGAATAACACTGCGTAGTAATACAACTTGCCGTAAGGCGAATAGAGTTGCGTGATACTCCGTTAAGAGTATCACGCTAAATTGACCTTGTTTTTTATTTTATTCAAACTCCCACATCATAGCATAGAAGTCGTTATTTCTGCCGTTGGTCATAATTTTAAGTCCGTAATTCATAAGCTGTGAGCCGTAATAAGTTTTACCTGTTGCCTTATCGGTATAAATTTTATTTTCATCCAAACCAACAAGCTTAACATTGGTTTGAAGATTTACAGCGTGAGTTTTAAGACGCATTAAGCCGACAATAACCTTGTTGTTATATACATATTCAAAAATTGCATAATCATCGGCTTTGGGGTTAGATAGTCGGTAATATTTACCGTTTTGGAAAACCTCAAAATTATCGTTATAAAACTTTATGAAATTCTTTATATATTCCCTATCGTTTTCTGCAATTTTTTCGGGTGCTAATTCATAACCAAACGAACCGGTAAGTGCAAAAATATGCCTTGCCGCCATCGAGGTTGTTCTGCCTGTTTGATGGTTGGGGCAAACAGACACATGTGCTGATATACAGCTCATAGGATAGATAAGCGATGTGCCATACTGAATTTCAGCTCGTTCAACCGCATCGGTATCGTCACTTGTCCAAATTTGTGGTGTGTAATAAAGCATACCAATGTCAAAACGACCGCCGCCAGAAGCACAGCCCTCAAATAATACCTTCGGAAAATCGGTCGTAAGGCGTTCTAACACATTATATAGACCAAGAATATATCTATGGTAATACTCACCCATTTGGTCAGCTTTAAGGTATGTAGAGCCTATATGCGCCATAGTTCTGTTATAATCCCACTTGATATATTCAATATTGGTGGTTTTTAATACATTAGCAATACTGTCATAAACAAAATCCTGCACTTCGGGGTTGGTTAAATCAAGCATTAACTGCCAGCGTGTTTCGGTAGGCTTTCTTCCCTTGATTTGCATTACCCATTCGGGATGCTTTTTAATTAGCTCGCTATCGGGTGAAATCATTTCGGGCTCAAACCAAATACCAAGCATTAAGCCCTTGCTGTTAACGTATTTGCAAAGCTCATCTAAACCGCACTTAATTTTTTCTTCGTTTACGTTCCAGTCACCAAGTGAAGAACGATCATTATTACGTTTGCCAAACCAACCGTCATCAATTACCAATAATTCAACACCCAAATCAGCGGCGGAATCAGCCGCTTTTTTAATTGTTTCATCGGTAAAGTTAAAATAGCACGCTTCCCAAAGATTAAGTAAAACGGGGCGCTTTTTATCCCTGTAAATACCGCGGCAAACACGGTTTTTAATAATACTGTGGAAGTTTTGTGAAAGGCCGTTTAAGCCGCTATCGCTAAACGAAATCACAAGCTCGGGAGTTGAGAAGCTCTCGCCCTTTTCTAAATTCCAACGGAAGTTGTCATTAGAAATACCGCCCGATAAATTTACCACATTATAACGGCTCAAATTAGCTGACATTTTATGATTGCCCGAATAAGCAAGAGCGATACCAACAGCTTCACCGTTATGTTCGGTGGTATTGCGTTCAGCCATAATTAAAAACGGATTAGTACTATGCGAGCTTGAGCCACAGTTAGCTTCTACCACAGCGCCCGTATGTAACAGCGGTGCGCGTTCAATTTGTCGTTCCCTTGCCCATGTGCCAAAGTTAGAAATAACGTCGTAATTATGGTTATCAAACGCAATATTACCGCTTAATGCTTTTAAAAGCGTAATATTGTTTTCACCGTTATTAGTAATCTTAACCCAACGGGTTATAACATCATAATCATAAAACACGGCATAGAAAAGGCTAACCTCCACCCCGCTGAAGCTGTCTACTGTTTTAATTTCAAGGGTTTGAACATTATCTCCATCCTCGGCATAAGAAGCAGGCAAACCGTCAATTTCAGGCTTGCCGTTATGCACAACAAAATCCACAACCTTTAAATCGGCAAAATTAGTGCCGTCGGAGTTTAACACTTCCAAAGCAGGATTAGTTATACCGCCATCACCAAAAACAGGATATTCAAGCAAGGCATTATCAAGTGAAGGTATGTTTTCGCTAACATCAGACTGAAAATCCCCATTATACCTATTGCGCTTAATCATATAGCTATGATCACAGTCAGGCAAACGCTTACCGTAATAGGTATGACATAGCACACCGTTTTCGTTATGCATTACATAACTGGTGTTTTGGGTGTTTAACTGAAATTGGTTGTTTGTCACTTTAATAATATTCATAAAATCCTCGGAAATTTTCTTAGAATTCTGCATTAACTTCCTCATTTTCGGGCGGGAAGTAGCTATGCCCTGCGCTTTGAACAAACCTGACCTTTTTATCGCTTTTCACCGAATTATATAAAGCCATAACGGTTTTTGGCGGACAACAATCGTCGCCCAAATAACAATCTAAACTTAACGGGCATTTTAATTTCATACCTTGTGCTACGGTATCAAAATAGCGAAGTCCCTCAGCAAAGTCAGGTCGCCACCCCTTAATATAGCCATTATTTGACGAATTGAGGTCACACAGCCACGGCTTATCGGCAATAACCTCAGTTACATCACTGTCGTGTGCCGCAACGGTTATGGCCTGAAGCGCACCCTGACTGCCACCAACTGACATTATATCGGTTTTATTCCATTCAGGCAAGGATTTTAAATACTTAAGCGCGATAAGATTTCTTATCATCATATTGCGGAAATACGTGGTCATATTAGAAGCGTTTTCCTCGTTATTAAATCCGTACATACTAAGCTCTTTACCATATTTCGTCTCGATTTGGTCCCACGGTTCGTTTTCAAAGCCGTGTGCATTAAAGTTGCCGCAAATCATATTTTCATCATACACATAACCGGCCGCATGAAGACCGTATCCCAAAAACGAAATGCGAATCGGAAATTTTCCTTCCTTAAGAGGTATAGAAACAGAACCCGAAGCAGGTCTGCCCGACGGGGTCTTGATTCTAACCTCATAAGTTTTAAAGCCCTCGCGTCGATTAGTTTCCTTTAAATACAAAACCTCTGTTTCAAAATCGGCAACGGTTTTTTCGATTTCGCCCCAATATTCGTCAAAATCCTCTGGTACGGTGTCCGAATAAGTAAGCGAGAGTACGTCAGCACCTGCCGAAGCATTCAACGGGTCAAAGCCCTCAATTTCATTACCGTTTTGATCTTTGGCAATACATTTAAGCCGCACAAACCCCGCACGTTTTAAGGTATATTTAAGGGTTAACGGTTTTTCTGTGTCAATATCGGAAACGCCGTTCATACTTCCGCCGTCATCACCGAAAAGCTTCCACTCAACCTTTTCACACTTGATATTTTCACCGTCTTCCCTTGCGAAAACAGTAAAAACAATCTCTTCACCAAGCTTATATGAAACAGGGTTTTTATCAGTAAAGCATTTAAAATATTTAGCCATCTTTTCTTCCTCTTCTCTTTTATTGCTTAATAATAATCTTGTTTATTGAAACAGCATTTGAATAACCAAGGGTTATCTTATGCTCCTTCCACCAATCAATTCTAAGAAGTCGCATAGCCTCAATTTCGGCACCGTTAGTGCCGTTTACCGTAATTAAAAATTCAGAATTATCAACCTTAACCGATATCGGAATTTGCGCCAAAGAATCTAAGGTGCTGGAAATTTTAAAAATAAATGCAGCATCTTTATTTGATTTAATGTTAATAACATACTCTTTATCCGATTCGATATTACAAATGCTTTCAACCTCGGTCATATTGTTCGCATTTATAGTAATCGGATATTTGGGCTTAGAGCCTCGTTCAATATATGCCTTAAAGGTGTTGGTTTTTAAAACCCATTCCAAAATAGATTTACAGCACTGTTGAAGCTGAGCTCTGGTAACCGTTCCGTTTTTAAGTCCGCTAAGTATACTGCCCGATTTAACCGATACATCAGGAGATACCATATACAAATCGTTTTGTGAACGTACCATTACATCTAAACGGTTTGTACTTCCCCATTCGCCCTGCTTAACATTACACCTTGCCCACCAGTCGGTCATAACAATGTTTTTAAAGCCCCATTCATCCCTTAAGATTTTTTTAGTTAAATCATGGTTAGATGCCGACCAAAAACCGTTAACCGAGTTGTAAGAAGTCATTATTAAAACATTTTCGCCCTCTTTAACAGCAATTTCAAAAGGCTTTAAATATATTTCTCTAAGCGCTCTTTCGGTAACCCAAACATCATAATCAGCCCTTGATCTTTCTTGATTATTACAGCACAAATGCTTAATGGTTGAATAGGTACCGTGCTTGGCAATACCTTTAGTGATACACGCACCCATTTTACCGCTTAAATAAGGGTCTTCAGAAAAATATTCAAAATTTCTGCCACAAAGCGGGCTTCTATGTATGTTAAGTCCCGGTCCTAAAAGTGAATCCACCTCATATTTTTTAAGCTCCCCACCGATAGCCTCGAAAAGCTTTTCTACTATTTCAGTGTTCCACGTGCAAGCAAGCATTGTTCCGTTAGGGGTTAAAGTGGTTTCGTATTCCTTGCTGATTTTTATACCTGACGGACCATCAGCCACACAGCATGCAGGTATTCCGTAATTAGAAAGGCTTTCGGTCAAACCGCCGATAGCACCTGCCGCACCCGCAGTAACCTTAGGACTGCATATGCCCTCACCACAAACTAAAGCGGCAAGGTCAATATCATTTAACTGCGCAAGGAATTCATCCAAGCTATGTTTTCCATTATATACATCAGAAAGCTTTATACTCTTATCGCCGCTAAGCTCAAGCTCCTTAAAATCGGTCTTAAAGCTTTCAGCATTTGCCGCTTGTCCCTTTATACTACGATGGCCTATTACATAATTATCGTTTTTCTTTTCGGCTTTTATCACCTCTAAATCTGCGTATGGTGCCATTGCAGAGCTTAAGCGTTCGGTAACCCTAACGCTTGGTATGTTATATGTGAAAACACACTTTGCGGTTCTGACATCAGTACCCACATAAATTCGATAATCGCCCTTTAATAAAACGAAGCAGGATTTATTACCTGTTACGCCTGTATCATCAAAGGCAGCCATACGGCTTATGGGAAAGCGCATAGTTAATTCTTCGCTTTCGCCGGGGGCAAGCTCTTTAGTTTTTGCAAACTCTGCCAACTGCCTTGAGGGGCTTCCCATATCACTGTCAGGTGCTTCAAAATATACCTGAATTACCTCCTTACCACAATGACCTCCGACATTTTTTACATTTGCATTTATAGTTATATAATCACTTTCGTTATTGGCACTGTATGAAATGTCAAATTCAGTATATGACAGTCCGTAACCAAAGGGGTATCGCACATTTTCCTTTGCAAAGGTTTCAAAGTAGCGGTATCCCACATAAATATCGTCATCATAAATAATTTTGCCCCGATTTCCAAATGAGGCGCTTGTAGGATGACCGTCCAGACTTAAAGCCTGTGTATCCGAAAGCTTACCTGAAGGATACATTCTGCCGCTTAAAATCTCAGCAAAGGCGTTGGCACCCTCCATACCGCCTTGCCATATATACAAAACAGATTGAGGATTATATTTATCTATAAAAGAAAGGTCTATAACGTTACCTGTATTCAGGGCAACTATTACTTTTTCAAAGTATTTGCAAACCTTTGAAAGAATATCTTCTTCCTCTTCAGTAAGTCTATAGCTACCCTCAACATCAGCATTATCGTGGTCTTCGCCCGCAGTTCTGCCAATAATCACAAGTGCAACATCATTATTCAAGGCGGCTTTTTGTGCTATTTCATCACTAATAGGCATTTCCTTTTGGTGCCAAGGCTCCCCTGCCCATACTCCGCCACCGTCATCAAAAGGATTTTCCTTCACCCAAGCAGTATAAATATTTATTAAATCTTCATCTAAAATCAAGTCGCTGTTTGCTTTTAAAGAGTTCAAAATGCGGGGTATTTCTTTCAGCCTGACACCGCCACCCGAGCCGGTACCGCAACGATAGTAATCAGTTTGCATTCTACCGAAAACTGCAAGCCGCGTACCCTTACTTAAAGGAAGTAAATTTCCATTATTTTGGAGCAAAACCGTACCCTCTGCAGCAGTCTTTTTACATACATCAGAAATATTCAACATATCATCACATCCAAACTCAAACTATATGAACATTATAGCATTTTTTTACGCTTGTAACAATAAAGCAATTAAAATACAAATGCAATAATTTATGGAATTTGTAATAAAAATTTTTGCATAGTTAAAAGCTTGAATTTATGATAAAATAAAATGAATAGATTTTAAAAAGGAGATAACATATGAAAAATAAGATTATTTCTTTAATTAATGAAATCGAGACTACATTAAAAAATAACGATAAAAGTGTAAAGCTACCTCAAAATACGTTCTATTTAAGTAATGACCGTATACTTTCCTGTAAAAGAGAAAAAGGCACAACACGCTGCCCCTACGGTTATGACGGCTTTACTATTTGGCTTTATAATAACGGTATTATTGAAGCTTGGGAATCAACCTTTAATTTGTTTAAACCCATTCACTACTCTGAAGAGCCCTCTGTACACTTTTTCGGCGGTATCAAAAACGGTGAAAAATACATACCCGTTTCTCTTTTTGAAACCACAAAGCAGCTTAACGAAGCAAATATAAAACGCTACACGGTTTATGAAAACAAGTGCGCTTGGTATCTTGCTGATACTGCAGACGTCACCTTTGCTTTACGCGTTTTTGTAACCGAAGACAAAAAAATTATTTTCACATCTACTGCAATTAATAAATCCGATAGTGTTCAGGAAGTATATCTTCTTTCCTGTTTTGAAACCATTTTGGCCAATAAAGAGCATGAAAATTTTTGGGATAAAATGAACAAATATTCCACTGCTCATAATGGTGCCACCCTTTTTAAAAACTGGAATCAACACTTGGTTGTAAAGCCTTATATTAACGACGCACCTGATAAAATTTCACATACTGTTGGCAAAACAGGTGCTTTCGGTAATGTCAGAGCGGCTATGAATTCCGAAGCCCTGTTAAACGGTTGTTTTGTGGAAGAAAAGACAAGTGTAAATATGACCGATACTCCCGTTGCGGCAAACCTTTATTGCTATACGCTAAAGCCCGATGACCAAAAACGAGTTGATATTGTTCTTTCATATTGTCACGACGCTGAAACAGCACAGGATTTCTTAAAAGAAGAAATTGATATCAGCGCTATGGAAAAGCGAATGGAAGAGCTGGAAGAAGAATATTTGCGTGACCTTTCAGCCTTCAATATCACCTTTAAAGACTATAAAGGTGATGTTCACCCAAATGTACTTAACCGCTTTATAAAAAACGTTCAAAAGCAGGTTTCTTTCTGTGCAATGGGTAAAAATTTCGATGGCTCGCTTATCGGTATGCGTGACGTTATGCAACAGCTTGAGGGCTGCCTTTTATGGCAACCTGAAAAAAGCCGCGCAAAGCTTGCAAATACACTTAATTTCGTTTTGGATACCGGACGTCCTCCCAGACGCTTCTCTTATTCTGAGGATTTAAGCGTTATGCCAAAGGTTGACCTTGATGAATACATCGACCAGGGGCCTTTTGTTATTTCGGCATTTTATTCATACCTTGCTTACACTAATGATTTTTCAATCCTTAACGAAAAATGCTCATACTTCACCGCAAAAAAGGATAACTCAGGTTATGAATCAATAACCGATTATTCAGATACTGTGCTTGAGCATTTAATCAGAATTATGGATTACCTTTGCAGTGAGTTGGATGACGAAACCAATTGCTTGCATATTCTTCACGGCGACTGGAACGATGCTATTGATAGACTGGGTGCCACCCAAAAGACTGGTAAACGTTGGGGCAACGGCGTAACAGTTATGGCATCGGCTCAAATGTACAGAAACTGCCGTGAAATTGTTGAAATTCTTTCTAAAATTGGTGGTTATGATAATTTGATAACCAAATATACCGAAGCAAAGGAAAGATTAGAAAAAGGCCTTTTAGAGTATGCCATTACCGTGAATGATAACGGCGAAAAGAGAATTCTTCATGGTTGGGGTGACGACCGTTCATATTATATGGGCTCCTTCAATGACCCTGACGGCGTATCGCGCATAAGCTCAACCGCGCACTCTATGTGGACAATTTGCGGCTTAGTGGAAAAAGACCCCACCACCAAAAAGGTGGTTATTGATGCCTTTAAGACGTTGGATTCAAAATACGGTCTTTTAACCTTTGACAAGCCATTTTTAAGGGACAGCTACGACTACTTTGGCCGAATTTCTACAATTACACCCGGTATTGCCGAAAACCTAGCCGCATATATTCATTCATCCATTTTTGGAGGAATGGCACTATTTGAATTAGGCGAAAGCGAAATGGCATGGAAGCAAATGGAAAAATCCATTGTTATAACACACGACAACTGCTCTAAAACTCCATTTGTAATGCCAAATTCTTACTGCTATAATCCCGATTACACTATAGACGGCGAATCTATGGGTGACTGGTATACAGGAAGCGGCACCACCTTAATTAAAGAATTGGTTGGTTACGGATTTGGTATTAAGCCTAATCTTGACGGAGTAAAAATTGAGTTCCCCAACTACTTCCCATCCAGTGAAGCTGAAATTGAGCTTAAAATCAAAGGCAATAAGGTTAAAGTTGTTTATAAAAACACCGATTCCGGTGAAAGATTATTTAAGCTTAACGGCAAAAATTTAACGCCTTCTTGTCATGCATTAGCCAATACCAGATATATCGTATTATCTAATGATGAAATAACCGACAATACTGTTATTGAAATTATAGATTAAAACGAAAAGCCATCCGCTATGTTGTGATACGCGGATGGCTTTTATTATACAAGGCAACAAGAAAACCCACGGACAATTTCTCATCCGTGGGTTAATTTTATTTACATATCAACTCCGCTTGTTGTTACATCGGCATCAATAAGTGCGACATTTTCAGTCTCGAAGGAAACCTTTTTAATTTCAGGAAATTCAAAAGTCATAATTTGCTTCCTCCTTTATTAACCTAAAAGTGCTTCAAGTGCTTTTGCAGCTTCAAGCTCGGAAGCGTTAACACCTTCAGTAAAGCTAAAGGTTACGGTTTCGGTTGTTACAGTTTCAATTACACCTGCATAGTCAACAACTAATTTAACCGAAATATCACCATACATTTGTTCAAACG
>SVPF01000023.1 GCA_015066005.1 Oscillospiraceae bacterium | reverse complement strand
GCCAAAGGTTACTATTCTTTTCATTTTATTTGCCCTCCATTTTATCGAGCGATTCTTTTACAAAAAAGCTACCGCCGATAGCTTCAATTTTATCGAAAGCCAAAAATTCATCAATATTACTTCTGTCTACACCGCCTGTGGGGATAAATTTAACCTGCGGGAATGGGGCTGATAAAGCCTTTAATGCCTTAAGGCCGCCGTAAACATTAGCGGGGAAAAACTTAACGGTGGTAATGCCAAGGTCAAGCGCCTGCATAATTTCGGTTGGGGTTACACAGCCGGGGTAATAGGGAATATTATTTTCCTTACAAATGTTAGCAACAGCAACCGATAACCCTGGGGACACAATAAACTGTGCGCCGGCATCTAATGCGGCATTACACTGTTCAGCGTTAATAACAGTGCCTGCACCTATTGACATATCGGGAAACAGCTTGCAAGCAAGTGAAATTGCTTCAGCCGCACAAGCGGTACGGAAGGTAATTTCAGCACAGTTAATGCCGTTTTTTCTGAGTGCAGTCAAAATCTTTTCGGTTTCTTTTAATTCTTTAATTACTACAACCGGAACAAATTTTTCCATTTTAATTTCTCCTTTATACACCTGAATATGCTGCGAAGCCGCAGTCAATTGGTAAAACTACACCGGTAATCGCCGATGCCGAGCGTTCATCGCATAAGAAAAGTGTTGCCCCTAATAACTCATCCGCATCAACAAACCTGTTCATTGGTGTGCCGTTTAAAATTTTAGCACTACGAGCGGTGGGTGTGCCATCCTCGTTAAAAAGCAAAGCACGGTTTTGCGCTGAAACAAGGAAACCGGGGGCAATTGCATTACAGCGAATGCCTGTGCCTGCAAAATGTGTTGCCAACCATTGCGTAAAGTTGGAAATACCTGCCTTTGCGGCTGAATATGCAGGGATTTTTGTAAGGGGAGTATAAGCATTCATTGAAGAAATGTTTAAGATACAGCCCTTTTTGTTTTTTACCATATCCTTAGCAAAAACCTGTGTGGGAATTAGAGTGCCCTGGAAGTTAAGCTTGAAAACAAAGTCAACACCGGAACTATCAAGGTCGAAGAAGGATTTACCGCCCTGTTTTGCTTCGTGCTGATATTCATTATCGGTTGTAGCACGGGGATTATTACCGCCCGCACCGTTTACAAGAATATCACATTCGCCAAGGTCGGTTTTAATGGCTGTGTAAACCTCTTCAAGCGCTTCGGCTTCTAAAACATTTGCCTTATAGCCTTCGCAAATATAGCCTTCAGCCTTAAGCTCATCGGCTAATTTTTTTACGGCTTCTTCGTTAAGGTCAAGTGCAGCAACCTTAGCGCCCGACTGTGCAAAAGCTCTTGCCATTGCACCGCAAATCAAACCGCCGGCCCCTGTTACAACAACAACCTTACCCGAATAATCAATATTGAGTGGAAGATTCATTTATATTTCGCCTCCTGCTTAATTTTTAAATTTATCAAGACTGTCCCAAACGCCAAGCATATACATAATGCCAAGTGCACGGTCATATAAACCGTAACCCGGGCGAACATTACCGGGACCTTCATCCCAAAGGTGTCGGCCGTGGTCGGGACGAATATAGCCGTTAAAGCCACAGTCGTGATAAGCCTTTAAAATTTCCAAAATACCTGTGTCACCGTCGCAGTCGCGGTGGCTGGCTTCGGAAAAGTCGCCATTTTCAAAATGCTTAACATTTCTAATATGGGCAAATGCAATTCTGTCACAATGCTTTCTTACAATTTCAGCAACATTATTATTAGGGTCTGCATTAAGACTGCCTGAACAAAGTGTTAAGCAGTTATATTCATCATCAACCATCTTCAAAAAGCGGTCAATGTTGGCTTCGTTAATTAGCAAGCGGGGAAGACCGAAAATATCCCACGGTGGATCATCCATATGAATTGCCATTTTAATATCACATTCGCGACAGGTTGGCATAATTGCTTCAAGGAAGTATTTAAGGTTTGCCCAAAGCTTTTCGTGATCAACCCCTTCATAAGCTTTAAAGAGCTCATCAAGCTTTGCCATACGCTCAGGCTCCCATCCGGGAAAGGACATATTATATTTTTCAGTAAAGTCAAGTATATACTTGGCCATTGCGTTATAATCGTCCTGAATCATATTTTTTTCATAAAACAAAGCGGTAGAACCATCGCCTACAGGATGGAAAAGGTTACTTCTTGTCCAGTCAAAAATAGGCATAAAATTATAACAAATAACCTTAACACCAAACTTTGAAAGGTTGCGAATGGTTGTTTTGTAATTTTCAATATAGCCGTCACGGGTGGGAAGACCGATTTTAATATCGTCGTGAACATTAACCGATTCAACAACATCCATATTAAAGCCATATTCATCTAACTGGCGTTTTACCTCGGCAATTTCGTCAATCTCCCACACTTCACCCGGCATTTTATGGTGAAGCGCCCAAACAATACCGTCAACTCCGGGTATTTGTTTGATGTCGGATAATTTGATACGGTCATTACCTTCTCCGTACCATCGAAATGTCATTTTCATTTAAAATTATTCCTCCATTTTTATTAAAAATAAGAGCAAATATCATCAAAAATTATTATATAACAACGGCATTTGAAAAGCAATTGCATATTTTAAAATTTGATGACAAAAACTACTTAAAATATAACATAAAATTCGGTTATATTATTGTTTTGCTTTCTCGGTATTCCTTAGGTGTTTTACCGGTATATTTTTTGAAAAGCTTTGAAAAATAATGTAAATCCAAAATTCCGCAAAGCTGTGCTACGGTTTGAATTTGTAGGTTTGATGTGCGAAGCAAGTGCTTTGCTTGGTTTATCCTTTGTTTATTAACATAATCGGTAAGGGTTTGACCTGTTTCATTTTTAAATAGAGAAGAGAAATAGCTTGTGCTTACATTATTAAGACTTGCCAATTGTTTAAGAGATAAGTCAGCAGTTAAATCACTTTCAATTTTTATTATGGCACGCTGAACAAGGGGAGAATACTGCTTTATTGAATGCTTTCTTACAAGTCGGCAATAATCAGTAAGCATTTGTGCCATAATTTCCTTAATAGAATTAACTGAGCTTAAAATTTCAATTTTTTTTGCAAATTCGGATGATACTTTATCGAGATGAATCGGATGTACACCTCCGTCCTGCGCAGCTTTTCGTAAAAGGGTATTCATTATTATTGAATAGTTTTTAAAATTACGCAGATCATCATTTGAACGACTTTCAAAGGCTATGGTTGAAAAGGAAGACAGCATTTGTTCCGCCTTGTGAATCTGACCCTTTGAAACGGCGCGAAGAAGCTGCTCCTCATAAGCATAGCGCTTTTCCATAAGATCAACCTTCCAATTGCTATCAGAATCACAAGCGTTTACCTTAACCTGTTTATAATTGAACAGGGCAGAGGTATCCTCGTGATTAAGGTCAATTGCGGTATAGCTGTCGGTGCTGCCCCAAAGCTGTTCGCAAAATGTATTTATAATCGCAAAAAACTGCCCATCATCCCTTAAAACAGGGACCGAAGCATAATAATATTCAAGCTGTTTTATTAACGGCGCACTTAAATGAAGCTGTTCACCCTTTTCAAATATTTTTGCACGGTTTAAATCCTGCTTCAAAAACGGTCCAATAACTAAAATCTGATCCCGTTCGGTTTTTGGAAGCTTAATGAAAATATAGTGACAGTTAAGCACATCACTTACCTTATATAATACTCGGTCAGAAATGTTTGGAAAAAAATCACATAAACGGGAAGAATCATCCACAAAATCCAAAATACCGTTAAAGGTGCTTTCAACGGTATTTTTAATTTTTGCATTGTACTCAATTACAAAAAGCTTAATATTGCATTTTTCAAGTGTTCTTTTCATAAATATAAGCTCTTTTTCGAAAAACATTAAAAAACACCTCACTTTTTGTACAAAAAAGACAATACTTTTCAAATTATGGAAGAATTATAGTACATTTTTTAATACATTTCAATACATTTTTTTGTTTTTGGCTAAATATTATACAAAAAAACCAAAAAATTGTGCTAACCGATATTTAGTGTATGGTATATAATGAAACTACACCATTATGGGTCGGAGTGCCCAAATGAAATTTTAAGGAGTTGTTTTTTAAATGGCTAAGAAATCCCCTAAGCTCGATGCCAACGGTTATCGCAAGTTTGGCATTCGTGACAGCGTTGCCTATGCTGCAGGTGATTTGGGCTGTAATATGTCCTTCGCCTTAAAGGGTACAATGTCTATTTTCTGGACACAGTTTATGGGCATGGATTTATGGTATGCATTACTTTTAATTATTGTTCAAGTTTGGGATGCAATTAACGACCCGCTCATTGGCTCAATTATCGATGCTGACAGACATCAGTATAAACGCAATAAGTTCTTGGCTTACATATGGGCTGGCTCTATCGGTCTCATTATCGGCGGCGCTTGTTGCTTCTTACCGTTTCCGAATGCACCCACTTGGGCTAAGTTTATAATCTTTATTGCCGGTTACGTTGTTTGGGACGCCTTCTACACAGTTGCAAACGTTCCTTATGGCTCACTTCTTTCTTTGATTTCTAATGATGTAAAAGACCGTGCTTCTCTTTCAGCTTGGCGTTCGGTTGGCTCTATCTTCGGAAATATGCTTCCCATGGTAATTCTTCCTTTCATTATTTATGATAAGGATAATAACCTTATAGGCGAACGCGTATTTATCGCCGCACTCATTATGGGTGTTTTAGGCTTTATTTGCTTCCAGTTTATGATTCGCAACACCACAATCCGTGTTGAGCAGGATGTTAATCTTGCTGAAGAAGCTCCCAAATTTAATGTTTTTAAGGCTTTTGGTAACTTTTTGAAAAATAGACCTGCTGTTGGTGCAACAATTGCCGCAATGGGTATGTTTATCGGTATGCAGGGCGCCGCTACTGCTGTTACCGTTGTATTCCAGTCATATTTTAAGAACGTACAAATTTCCGGTATTGTTCAGTTATTTGCAATGATTCCAATTGTATTTTTTACACCTCTTGCTCGTACAATGGTTGCAAAGTTTGGTAAAAAAGAGCTTGCAACATTCGGCTCAATTTGTTCAATTATCGCTGCTTTAGGTTTATTTATCATTACACCTAAAAACACAAACCTTGACCTTATAATTTATATTGTTTGTCAGCTTATCTATTCACTTGGTCTAGGTATCTATTCAACGGTATCTTGGGCTATGATGGGCGACGCAATTGACTATAACGAGTGGAAAACCGGTGCTCGCGAAGAAGGTACAGTGTATTCGCTTCATTCCTTCTTCCGTAAACTAGCACAGGGCATTGGCCCCTCCTTAGTGCTTGTAGTAATGGTTGCTTTAGGCTATGTTGGAGCTGACGAAGGTAATCAGGCTTGGAATGTTGCGGTTAATATGCGTTATCTTGTAGCGGCAACATATACATTCTCTGCGCTCCTTCAGTTTGTCGGTCTTGGTCTTATTTATAACCTTGATAAGAAAACCCTTACAAAGATGAACGAGGAGCTTGCTTCAAAAGCAGATGAAAATTAATTAACAATATAATCGGTGCCTGTTTTACGGGCGCCGATTATTAAAACTTTCTTGGAGGAAAAATATGCGCAAAATATTAAACTTTAACGCAAAATGGGCGTTTACTAAAATGGCAAACGAAATCCCTGCCGAAATGCCTAAATTGTGGGATTTTGTCAACCTCCCGCATTGCTGGAATGCAATTGACGGTCAGGATGGCGGAAACGATTATTACCGTGAAACAGCATATTATGCAAAGCCCATTATTAAATCCGAATTACCTGAAGCTGACAAATATTATCTTGAAATCCAAGGTGCAAACTCTTCGGCTGATGTTTATTTAAACGGTAAGAAGCTTGCTCATCACGATGGTGGTTATTCTACCTGGCGTGTTGATTTAAGTGATGCCCTTGAAGCTTTGAATCTTCTTGTTATCGCTGTTGATAACTCGGCTAACGATAGGGTATATCCCCAAATGGCAGACTTTACCTTCTATGGCGGTATTTACCGTGACGTAAACATTATTTGTGTTAACGATGCACATTTTGATTTGGAATATTACGGTGCACCCGGTATTAAGGTTACACCTGAAATTATCGGCAACGATGCAAAGGTTACGGTTGAAGCATTTGCTAAAAACCTTAAGGAAGGTCAAATTGTTAAGGTAACCGTTTACGATAAGGAAGAAAACGAAATCACTTCTTCCGTTTGTGCTGACGGTGTTGCTGTTTTAGATATTAAGGATGTTCATTTATGGCATGGTCGTAAGGATCCATATCTTTACTGCTGTGAAGCCGAGATTTTAGAGGGTGACACTGTAATTGATAACGTATGCACACGTTTCGGTTGCCGTACCTTCAAAATTGACCCTGAAAACGGCTTTATTTTAAACGGTGAAGAATATCCTCTTCGCGGTGTATCCCGCCATCAAGACCGTTGGGGTAAGGGTAATGCGCTTTCTAAGGAAGACCACAAGGAAGATATTGAGCTTATTTGTGAGGTTGGAGCGACAACAATTCGTTTGGCACACTATCAGCACGACCAGTATTTCTATGATTTATGTGATGAATACGGTCTTGTTATTTGGGCTGAAATTCCTTATATTTCAAAGCATATGCCTACAGGCCGTGAAAACACAATTTCACAAATGAAGGAGCTTATTTGCCAAAACTATAACCACCCCTCAATCGTTGTTTGGGGTCTTTCTAACGAAATCGGTATCGGTGGCAGTGATAATGATTTGCTCGAAAACCATCACATTCTTAATGATATGTGTCACGAAATGGACAAAACCCGTCTTACTACCATTGCCGCTGTTTCAATGTGCAAAATGGATGACCCGTACCTTTTAATTCCTGATGTTGTTTCCTACAATCATTACTTTGGTTGGTACGGTGGCGACACTAGTATGAACGGTCCCTGGTTTGATAAGTTCCATGCAATGCACCCCAATATTCCCATTGGTTGTTCTGAATACGGCTGTGAAGCACTTAACTGGCATACTTCAAACCCAATGCAGGGTGATTATACCGAAGAATATCAAGCCTTCTACCACGAAGAGCTTATCAAACAGCTTTTCACCCGTAAGTATATGTGGGCAACACACGTTTGGAATATGTTTGACTTTGGCGCTGATGCCCGTGCAGAAGGCGGCGAAAACGGTCAAAACCACAAGGGTCTTGTAACATTTGACCGTAAGTATAAGAAGGATTCCTTCTATGCATACAAGGCTTGGCTTTCAGATGAAAAGTTTGTTCACCTTTGCGGCAAACGCTATATTGACCGTGTAGAAGATGTAACAAAGGTTACTGTATATTCAAATATGCCTGAGGTTGAGCTATTTGCAAACGGTGTATCGGTTGGCAAGAAGACTGCCGAAGACCATTTCTTCTATTTTGAGGTTGAAAATAAGGGTGAGACTGAATTGGTTGCTGTTGCAGGCGAATATAAGGACTGCGGCAAGCTTCGCAAGGTTGAAATCTTTAATGAAGAATACAGACTTCAGGAAAAAGGCGCTATTCTTAACTGGTTTGATATTGAAACCCGCGAAGGCTATTTGTCACTTAACGATAAAATGAGTGATGTTCTGGCAACAATGCAGGGCAAAATGCTCTTTATGTCACTTGCAGGCAAGCTTCTTGGTGGTGGCAAGGATGGTAAGAAGATGGAGGCTATGGGCTTTGAAATCGGTCCTGATATGATGGCTATGATGGGTGGCTTTACGGTAATTCGTTTGTTTACTCTTATGGGTGGTATGGCTGATATTAAGTTTACAAAGGAACAGCTTTTGGAGCTTAACGCCAAGCTTAACAAGATTAAAGCACCTAAAAAATAATTTATAAATTAAAACGGCAGACATCTGCCGTTTTAATTTTTTGTGTACATTTTATATTTTTGTGGTATTATATTATAGGTGACTTTTTATGTGGATTTATATCGCGTTAATTTTATTCTTAATTTTATTTATTTCTTTGTTATTCGTTTTCTTTAATATGGCTTTTGTTCGCAAAAATAACGTCGGACTTGGCGACGTTGAAACTTCGAATTATTTAAAGCCCTATTTAGAACAATTACGCCCCGGGATTGAATTTATTGACAATCACCCCTGTGAAGAGGTGTCTATCCTTTCTTATGACGGATTAAAGCTATATGGAAGATACTATGACCATAATACCGATAAAACCGTAATTTTGGTACACGGCTACCGTTCAAACGGCAAGCACGATTTTAGCGGTGCTCTTAAGTTTTATTATGATTTCGGTTTCAATGTTTTACTTATTGACCAGCGCAGTCACGGTAAAAGTGAGGGTAGACTTATAACCTTTGGTGTTAAGGAGTCTTTTGATGTACGTGATTGGGCTGAATTTATAAATAAAAAATATTCACCAAAATCCATTGTGTTAAGCGGTGTTTCAATGGGTGGCGGTACTGTAGTTTTTGCTCTCAAACGCAATTTGCCCCAAAATGTAAAATGTGTTATTGCCGACTGCGGCTTTACATCCCCAGAAGCAATAATTCGTAAGGTTGGGAAGGACCGCTTTAAAATTAACGCAAAATTTTATATGCCCTTTTTAAACGCAATGACACATATTTTCGGCGGTTTTTCTATTTATGAATCTACAATTGATGCTTTAAAGGATAATAAAATACCTGTAATGTTTATTCACGGCGAAAAGGATAATTTTGTACCCGTTGAAATGAGCCGTGAAGCCTTAAAGGCTGCAGGTGAATACGGTAGCTCTATTTTTGTAAAGGAAGCCGACCACGGATTAAGCTATCTTGTGGAAACTGAAAGGGTAGTAACCGAAACAAGTGAATTTTTAATTAAAAATTTGGCTTAAAACTTATAAATTCGGTTGACTTTTTTGCTTTAGTTTAATAAAATAGATATATAAAGTTTTATGGAGTATATAAATGAAATTCAAAAAAATATTATCTTTATTTTTAGCAGTTGCTTTAACTGCTTTATTAACTTCCTGCGGTTTTATTCCTGAAAGTAATAACGATTTATCAAAGCCTGAAAATGCGGACAATACTGCTTCATATAATGAATTGCCCGATATCGTATCTCTTGATAAAAAAATGGCGAATTATTTTGATATCAGCCTTTTTGATGAGGAAAATTATTCTGACATTTACCTTGGCAAAAAGTTTAAGTTTGATATTACCTATAACGACAAAAAGCTTACCGTACCAACAACACTTGATAAGCTTGCTGAAAAGGAATTTGTAATTCAGCAGGGAAGTGAGTATGATGAAAATTCTTATATTTTTGCAAAGGAAACCGTTACCCTAAAATTTAATGATGCAAATTCAGCCTTTACTGCACTTTTTTACAATTCGTCAAATTCATCAGTTCGTTTAAACAAATGCAATATTGCTAAAATTCGTTTGGAAAATAATCAAAACACAAAAATTATCGTTCATTTTAATGTGAACGGTATTGATAATTATTCAACCGTTACTGATGTTATAACAATTCTCGGCACACCATCACATTTTTATGCCACAACTGAGGATACTTATTATTTCGATTATTTCCTTCATAAATCTGACCGCAGAAACAAAATTCGTGTTTTTGTTGACATAACAAATGACTGCGTAACTGCGGTTGAGGTTTCTTACTATAAATAAAACCTTGCTGTCACAAAAGTGGCAGCAAAATTTTTGAGGTGACAAATAATGAAAAAACACTTTTTTCCCGCAAATATACTTTTACCAAAGGAAAATTTTGAAAAATGGTCGGTTGTTGCGTGCGACCAATATACCTCCGAGCCTGAATATTGGAAGCAGGTTAAAGCATCGGTAGGTGAAAATCCTTCAGCACTAAACATTATTTTGCCCGAAGTGTATCTTTCTAAGGATAACAGCGCTAAGGTGCGTGAAATAAATGAAAATATGCATAAATACTTGACAGAAGGCGTTTTTAACGAAATTGAGGATACTTTCGTGTATGTTGAACGAACCCTTCAAAACGGGCAAATTAGGCGTGGTATTGTTGGTCTAATTGATTTGGAGGATTATTCTTACATAAAGGGTGAAAAGGCACTAATCCGCGCAACCGAAGCCACTGTATTGGAAAGAATACCTCCCCGTGTGGAAATTCGCCGCGACGCACCGCTTGAAATGCCTCATATTATGCTTTTGATTGATGATAAAAACGAAACCGTTATTGAACCGTTAGCAAATAAATGTGAATGCCTTGAAAAGCTTTATGATTTCACTTTAATGCAAAATAGCGGAAGCATTAAGGGCTATGCAGTAAGGGGAGAGGAAGCCGAGAAAATTCAAGCTGCACTTGAAAATTTAACCGCCGACAGTGAGGATAAAATGCTTTTTGCTGTTGGTGACGGTAATCATTCCCTTGCAACCGCTAAGGAATGCTATAGAGTCAACAAAACCGAGGCTTCAAAATATGCTTTGGTTGAGGTTGTAAATATCCACGATAAATCACTTCAGTTCGAACCAATATACCGTGTAGTTTTCAATATTGACCCCGAAAAGCTTGTTAATGATTTTATTGAAAAAACAGGCGGCGAATATTTCGGTGACGACGCACAAAAATTCACCTGCGTTTACGGTAATACAGTTCGTGAAATTTCGGTTAAACCAACAGGTAAATTAGCTGTTGCAACCCTTCAAAAATATTTAGATGAAAACCCACAGGGCGAAACCGATTATATTCACGGTGAGGATGTTGTTTACTCACTGGCTAAAGCTGAAAATACAGTTGGCTTTATTTTTGAAGGTATGCAAAAGAATGAGCTTTTTGATGCAATTAAGCAGGATGGCGCATTACCTCGAAAAACCTTTTCAATGGGGCACGCGGCAGATAAACGCTTTTATGTTGAAGCAAGAAAAATATAAAAATTAGGAGTATGCAAGTTGCATACTCCTTTTATTTTTTACCATGGTTTTTGCGGTCGACCGCCACCCATTCCACCGGGTCTACCCATACCGCCACCCATTCCACCTTGGGAGTTTCCGTTTGAAAAAACAGTTGATGTCAGAGAGATATTATATTCGTTTGTTCCTATTTTTAAAATATAATCGTTCCCAAGCTCTAATTTTTCACAGCTAATTACAACACTGTTAAACTGCTTGGCTGATGTAAAGCCAAATAATTCTTTACCGTTTTTATCACAAATTGCAACCTTGGTACCACCTTGGTATGCGGTTGATAAATTGTAATAAATTGATGGTTGGGAAGATTCTTCTGAAAAGCCCTGCGACATACCTGAAGCACCAACTAAAATAATACTGCCGCCACTAATTGTTGCGCTCGAACCATAGTCAAATGCTCCGTTACCGTTGTTTGTAGGCCCGTTAACATAGGTTGTACCGCCTGTAATACTAACACTTCCGTTTGAATCAATACCGTCGCCGCTCGCATCAATTAAAATTGTGCCGCCAGTTATATTTATTGAAGCGGCAGAATCACTTTCAAAGGGGTTTTGACCAGGGCGACCGCCAATTGAAGATGAATCATTACCGCCTGCGGCATTAAATCCGTCATCACTTGCTGTTAAATCAATTTCACCATTGTTTACAGTTATTACGGTTGCTTCAATTCCTTCGTATGACTTACTGATTTTAAAGCTGCCACCGTTTATAATAAGTGAATCATCGGCATGCACACCGTCATCACCTGAGGATATATTAAAATCGCCACCATTGATTTCAATGTCACTGTTTGAATGAATAGCATCATCAGATGAATTTATTTCCAAGCTGCCATTAGTAACCTTAATTAGCTTTGTGGCCTTTAAAGCCTTTGCGGAAGCGGTTGTTGTACTGCTCTCATAAAAACCGCCCCAATGACCCCAGTTGCCGTCCTGTTTATCACTTGAATTTTCTGACCCGCCACCTGTTGTAATATTAAAGCTTCCGTTATCTATAAGAAGGGAAGAAGCGGCCTGCAGGCCATCTTTTGTGGTATTTAAAACAAAATCTCCCGACTGTATATAAACATAACCAAGGTTTTCGGTTTCCTCGTTAGTTGCTTTAATTCCGTCAGTTTCAGCGTTTGCTGTAATTTTAGCATTAGTAATTTTAACACAATCCTTACCCTCTATTGCGGCACCCTTTGAATTTACGGTTAAAACAGTATCACAAATTACTAAATCATCCTTTGATGCAATACCGCATTTATAATTAGCGTTTATAAAAAGCTCACCTTTACCGTTAATTGTAAGGTCATCCTTGCTGAAAATTACCGCATCGGAATTGTCATAATCGGATGGGTAATTTGTCGTATCACTTAATGTGTTTTTCGTTCCCTCAACGGCGGTTATAAACACCTTGTCGGCATTCTTAACATAAATTGCAGGCCCTTCGCTTGAAGCAATTACAGCGCCATTTAAAACAATTTTAGGCTTATCGTTTGCGCTGCTGTCTACAATAATTTGTTTGAATTCACCGCTCAAAACATAGGTTTTACCGTCTTTAATTGTAAATGTACTTTGCCCATTCACAGCAATACCGTTTTCAAAGCTTGCGTCGCGGTCCTTATCGGTGAAATCTAAATCCAATCTGTCAATATTTACATCGCTTTTTTCCTGTGCTTCGTTAATTATGCCGTTTTGTTTCTTGCCGCAGGCAGTAAAGGCAAAAATCAAAGCAAAACAAAGTAATATAGTTATTAGTTTTTTCATATAATTACAACTCCTGTGCGGCGGTAGGGCAGTAGTTTAACATAATTTCCAAATTGCCGTTTCGCGTGCGAAGCTCATCAATAAAATCGCGTTCGTTTACACCGTTTTTGAATTCAATTTCATAATTAAGCTTGTAAAGTGAACCCATATTTGTGGTTTTTACGGTCTTTAAAGCAGTTTTTACTGCATATTTTTCAAAAATATCATCAAAGGCTTCTGTATAGTTTAAGCTTTCAGGTATGGTAATTTTCATTTCCTTATATCGTTTTTGCATATTACCAAGCTGTATTTTTTCATAAATTAAGGACATTATTATAGCCGCAACAGTGAATATCGCTGCAATTCCCACATAGCCAACACCTGTTGCAAGTCCCGAAGTCATTGCCATAAATATTGATAAAATTTCTTTAGCAGAGCCCGGAACCGAACGGAAGCGTACAAGTGAAAAAGCGCCTGCAACAGCAATACCTGTTCCCAAGTTTCCGTTAACAAGCATTATTATTGTTTGAACGATAATTGGAATTAACGCAACAGTAACCGAAAAGCTTGTTGTTGTGCGGCCTTTATAGCTATGTGCGAGTGCTAAGAGACAACCCAGCACAAGTGATACAGCCGAGCAAATTAAAAATGACTTTGGTGTTGTTGCACCGCTTATAATTGAATTAAATAAGAAGTCCATAATTTTTCATTCTCCTTAAAAATTTAATGTTTTTAAATAGGCATTACCGTATTTCGAAAACGAAGTGGGGTAGATTTTATTTTTATCTAAAATATTCGATAACCAAAGCGGCATTGCACCCAAGGTTTTAATTTCCATTATGTAATTGCCGTCGGGTAAAATTTTATTACCGTATGCACCTTTTGTAAGGTCTAAATCGTAATCTCTATATAAAATATTTGTATCAAAGGTAATACGAACATTCTTATCATTTTTATCATAAAAAGCTAAACGGTCATAAAAAATACACATTGAAGGCTGAAGATTTGAATATCGCTTTTTAAAATAGTCAATTTCGCTTTTAATTTGCGAAGGGGGAATAACATCACCTTTGTCAGTCAAGTAATTATATGCATCACAGTAACTTGAAATAATACGCCGCTTATAAACAACACCCTTGTATTTCTTTTTAATTTCGGTAAAGGTGTAACCGTTTTCGCTACATTGGTTATAGCAACGAAGTCTTAGCTTTTCTTTATAAACGGGCTTTTCAATTGAAGTTCTTATAAGTAATTTTTGCGGTGTGTCAAAATATAGACTGTTAACGGTTGTTTTACCGTATTTATCGGCGACTGTAAAAGGCTTAATTGCATTTAAAATAGTATTAAACTGTTCATTATTTAGCCTATATTTCTTTTCATACCGCTTAAATATGTACTGAAACATAGCATCACCAAGTATATTTTAATTCTTAAAAATAAATAAAAATTTACAAAATTTTAAACAAATTGTAAATATGAAAAATATGTAAAACTTTTATGAAGCGTTGACAATAAAGCCGTTTTATTATATAATGTATTCGTGAAAATTTGTTTTTTGGAGGTGTTCGTTTTTTGTTTAAAAAATTAGTTGCAGTTTTGCTTTGTATAATGCTGTTGTTATCCCTTTGCACTGCTTCAATTTCTGTTTTTGCAGAAGGGGAAGCAGGTAATGAAAATAATAATGAAAATAATTCAGGCGAGAATACCGAAGAAAACGAAACACCCGAAACCATAACAATCACCGTTGGTGTTATAACCGAACCGGGAACAAATAAAACAGGTGTAAATGTTCGTGCCGATGCAGGAACGGGCAGCAATGTTAAAAAGATATTTTTGATTTCAGACGGAACTTCGGTTACAGTACTTGGCACTAAAAACGATATTGCCGGTAATGTAAACCCTTCAACAAAAGTCCCTTATGTTTGGTATAATATTACTTTTGTTTCAGGCGGCGTTACATATACGGGTTATGTTCGTGAGGATATGATTACCGTTACAACCCATACAATTACCCCACCGGGCGAAGATGAAGAAGAGGAAATTGTATATAAAACCTTTGAAGAGCAATTGGCCGAATTCCCCGAAAATTACCATCCTTATTTAAAGGCGCTTCACGAACAATATCCAAACTGGATATTTACGGCTGATAATATTACTATGACCTATTCGGAAGCAATTGCAGTTGAAAGCATTTTCCCAAGAAAACTGGTTGAAAACCAGTATTATTCATGGCGTTCAATG
The DNA here is from genome assembly GCA_015066005.1 of Oscillospiraceae bacterium. GTDB lineage: Bacteria > Bacillota > Clostridia > Oscillospirales > Acutalibacteraceae > UBA737. Next base: position 28,021 of record SVPF01000023.1, on the reverse strand, counting down.
GCAAGCGGTGCTTTTAACTGGAACACTAATACATATGCTGTTACTGACGGTCGTTGGTATGGTGCTTCTCGTGAGGTTATCGCTTACTATATGGACCCACGCAATTTTTTGAATGTAAACGATGCTTACATTTTTATGAAGCAAAGCTATGACGCTTCTTCCCAGTCAATTGTTGGTGTTCGCGAGCTTTTAAAAGGGCGCTTTATGGCAACCAACTATGTTGATGCAAACGATATGGTTTACGGTGGCGACTTTGCTCTTGTTATTATGGAAGCGGCACGACAGTCGGGTGTTAACCCTTACATTTTAGCTTCTACAATTATTCAAGAGCAGGGCACAAACGGTTCTAAATTTTCTAACGGAATAAGATATAACGTTACAAAAGGCACCGTTGTTGCGGACAATGCAAATACCGGTAACGATGTTGTTGTAACGGTTTATAATTATTTTAATTTTGGTGTTAACGGAACAACCGAAGCCGATAAGCTTTTGAACGGCGCGAAGTATGCTTATAACGCAGGATGGACAACCCGTTCGGCCGCGATAATCGGCGGTGCCAAAAAATATGCTGATGGTTACGTTAACAGCAGCCCAAGTAAACCGTACTATAATCAGGACACTTATTTTTATAAAAATTACAATATTTTAAACCCTTCAAAAATTTATCATCAATATGCGCAAAATGTTGCCGATCAGGTATCATCCTCGGCTATTTTGCGTAAGCTTTATACAGGCAATGTTACAACCTATTTAACCTTCCGCATTCCTGTTTATAAAGACAATTCTTTACCTGAAGTCGCAACTGTGGCACCCGCAAAGAATGCTAATCAAAACAATTATTACTTTAATACAATTGAGGTTGAAGGTCTTACACCTTCCTTCTCACGCTATACCTATAGTTATGCCTTACAGGTGGATAAGGACACAAGCATTTATGTAAATGTTCCCGAAACCGCAAAAATTACAAGTGAAATGACCTTTAATTTAACCGCGGGCGACAATAGGGTTGTGCTTACGGTTAAATCTGCGACGGGTTATACAAACGATTATGTAATTAATATAAACGCCCTAGCCGATTGTGTGCTAACCATTACAACCGAAAAACCAACACCACCCCCACCTCCGGGAGATGGCGACGGTGAGGGAACCGGTGATGGCGGCACAACAACCGACCCTGATAACCCCGGTGGCGAAGGTGGAGAGGATGGGGATGACCCCGAAGATACCCCACCGCCTGCACCGACAGTTAAGAAGGGGGATGTTAACGGAGATGGTACAATAACCCTTTCTGATTTGGCATCTATACGAATTCATTTACTTGAACTTTCATTACTTACAGGCGATAAATTTACCGCTGCCGATGTTAACGGAGATGCATCTATAACCCTTTCCGATTTAGCTGCCATTCGACTGCATCTTTTAGGTCTAATCGTAATTCAATAAAGAGGATGTTATAATGAAAAAATTTTTATCAATTCTTGTTTCAATTTTAATTGTTGCTTCACTATTTACCTTTACGGCATCTGCTGCAGGTACAACTATTGCATTTAGCTCCAACACAATTACAATTGGTGATAAGGTTACCGTAACAGTAACCGTTGATCCCGGTGTTGCAATGTACGCAGTTGGTTATAAGCTTGTATACGATTCAGAAAAGCTAAGCTATCCAGGTTCAGCAGGTGTTATTACCGAGGTTGAATCTCCTACTGGTGAAACTAAGTTTACAAAGCAATATACCTTTACATCACTTAAGGTTGGTTCGGCTGCAATTAAGGTTCAAGAATGCGGTTATGCAGGTATTGACTTGGTTGATAAAACCTTTAATGATGCAAGTGCATTTTTAACCATTAAGGATGTTGCATTATCTTCAAACGCAAACCTTTCTGCTTTAACCTTAAGTACCGGTACATTGTCACCCAATTTCACCGCTGCACGCACTAATTATACTGTTAGTGTGCCTTATGAAACCGACAAAATTACCCTTTATACTAAGCTTAGTGATGCCAAGGCTAAGGTTGCGATTTCAACAAATCCCACAAATCTTAATGTTGGCGCAAATACAATTAAGGTTACGGTTACTGCGCAAAACGGAAGTCAAAAAATTTATACAGTTGTTGTAACAAGAAGGGAACAGGGCGCTACCGATACACCGCCCGTTACACCCACACCTGATAACCCCTACCAAACTGTAATTTCGGGCAAGGATTATGAAATTGTAACCACCATTCCCGAAACATCATATTTACAAGGCTTTACTGCTTCTACAAGTGAATGGAACGGTAAGCAGGTGCCTGTTCTTCGCGATAAGGACAATGTTTTCACCGTTTATTACCTTCGTGAAAGCGGTACTACCGAAATTGCACCCTATACCTACAATGCCGAGCTTGAAACCTTTGAAGCGCTGAAGTACCAAAGCTTTAATAACAAGCTATACATTTTTGCTGATTTTCCGAAAGGTGTAACAATGCCTGATGATTATTATTCAACCTACACCCAAATCGGTAACTATTCGGTAAAGGTTTATATGGATTCTAATTCACAAATGGCTGATTTTGCTTATGTATACTGCTATGCAAACGGTGAATTTAATCTTTACCGCTATGACAGTAAAGAAGACACCATTCAACGCTATCCCGACATCCATTTGGTAGATGCGCCAAGCGTTGATGCACCCGCAAAGGATAACTTTGCAACACGCTTTGCTTCACTTTCAACTAACGGAAAAATACTTTTAATTGCTATGCTTGTTGCGGCGCTTTGTGTTGTAACTTTAGTTATTTTCTTAATTATTATGGCTTTTCAAAAGTTTTTTAAAAAGCAGCCCGCAGTAAACGCTTCGCAGGATTTTTCCTTTGATGATGTTACAATTGTTGGGGAAAACGATATTTCTTCATCAAGTAAATAATTTTAATTAAGCCGCCCCAAATTCACGGGGCGGCATTTTCAAATTAAACTCATTTTTTACATTAAAAGTCACTACAATTATATTGGGTGATTTTATGACGTTTTTAAAATACTTTTTACTTACAGCTTTTATTTTGGCTCTAATTGCAATTTTAGTTTTGGCTTTTAAAAGCCGAAAGCCTTTTAAATTTATATTGTTAAATGCATTTTTAGGGCTTTCAACTCTTTTAATTTTATATTTAACACGAAAATTAACCGGCATACACATTACAATAAATCCATATACGGTAGTTTCAGCTTCGCTTTTTGGTGTGCCAATGGTTATTTTAATTATATTTTTAAACTTTTTTGTTTTTATGTGACAGTTTTAGTACCTTGAGTTTGCTATTATGGGGTAAGAAAGGGGATAGTGACTTGCTTAAATTTATTTTTGGTCTTCCTTCAAGCGGTAAAACAACCACTGTACTTAATTTAATAAAGGAAAAAACCGACCTTGCAAAAAAGGTTGTTTTAATTGTACCCGAACAGTTTTCTTTTCAAACCGAAAGGGCAATTTTAAAGCTATTGGGTGATAGCAAAGCCAACATGGTTGAGGTTTTAAGCTTTACAAGGCTTTATGATGAAATTTCAAGCCAAAGCGGCGGCATTTGCGGCAGGTTGCTTTACGACAGCGACAAAATAATTTTAATGAACCGCGTCCTTTCTTCCTTAGAAAAAGAACTTTTGGTATGGGGAAGGTATGCCCATTCGCTTAATTTTTCCAAAACTATTCTTGATATTATAGGTGAATTTAAAATAAACGCAATTTCGGCTAATGAAATCAGAAAAGCGGCCGAATTAACCAATAAAGCTACCCTTAAAAATAAGCTTTATGATATTGCTTTAATTTACGAAAATTTTGATGCTTTACTGGGTGAAAAATACATTGACCCTGTGGACAAGCTTACAAAGGTTTACCGCGACCTTGAAAGAAACGAATATTTTAAGGGTAAAACCGTGTTTTTTGATTCCTTTAAGGCATTTACAGGTCAGCAATTTAAAATTATTGACCGCATTATGAAGCAAACCGATGATATTTTTGTTGCAATAAATAACGATGTTGAAAACGCGCAGGAATTTGATGTATTTTCAAATTTGCGAAAGAATATACAACGCATTAAGGACCTTGCAAAAAATAACGGCATAGACCTATGCGAGCCCTTAATTTTAAACGAAAGCCGTTATTCTAACCCAAAATTAAGTTATCTCGAAAGGCTGATGGCAGGTCAAAAGGACAAATACGATTTATCCGACACTGTCACCGTTTGCAAGGCTGATACCATTTTTGACGAGGCCGAATTTGTTGCCCGCACCATTCGCCGTTTGGTACGAGAAAACGGTTACAGATTTAAGGATTTTGTAATTATTGCCCGTGATACTGACCGTTATCAGCAGGCGGTAGAATATGCCCTTAAAAAGAATGAAATCGCCTGCTTTTTTGATAAAAGAATAGGTCTTAATTCGTTGCCCTTCACCTTTGCGGTTGATGCCGCAATTTCTTCATTGGATTTTTCGACCGAAAACATTTTAAGGTTTCACAAATGCGGTTTTTCAGGTCTTTCTACTGATGAAATTTCATTACTTGAAAATTATGCTTATTTATGGAATATTAACGGCAAGTTATGGCTTGAGGAGTGGGAGATGGACCCCCGCGGCTTTGAAGCAAAAGAAATGGAACAAATACAATTCGACACTTTAAAGGAAATTAACCGCTTAAGATTAGCCGCACTAGAGCCTATTTTAAAATTTAAAAACGAATATATCGGAAGCGCCGAGCAAATGGCCAAAGCTATTGTTAATTTGCTTGAAGGCTGTGACGCCAAAAACACTCTTTTAAGCCTTTCAAGGCGCTTTGAAAGCATTAGCTGTGATATTTCAACCGATGTACTTAAGCAAGGCTACGAGCGTTTTATGGCAGTTTTGGATGGCATTGTGGCTTGCTTTGGCGAAAAGTCAGTAAGTAAAGCTGAATTTCACGAAGCCTTAACACTTGCTTTATCAATTGAAACGGTTGGTGTTATACCTCAGTTTCTTGATGAGGTTTCATTCGGTAGTGCTGACCGCATTCAGCCCGCGCGCCCCAAGGTTGCTTTTATCTTAGGCGCAAATCAGGGGATTTTTCCGCAAAACGCCTCAAATCAGGGCTTGCTTACCCTTCACGAAAGAAAAATATTAAATGATAATGATATAAAAATTTCTGACAATGCCGTAAGTGCCGCAATTGATGAGGATTATCTTGTATATTCTAACGTTACCTGCGCCGCTGAAAAGCTTTATATTTCTTACGCATGTAAAAGTCTTAAGGGAGAAGAGCTTCAGCCTTCACCCTTTGTAACAGCAATATGTGATAATCTTTCCGCTAAATGCGTAAACGAGCCAATGGCAGCTATTTGTGAAGAAAATCTACCCGAAACAAAAGCCGCCGCCTTTTCGGACTATTGCCGAAGGTTTTATAATTTATCGGATAAAGAAACCTTACTTTATGCCTTTAACGATGATGAAGGTTTTTCAAAGCTATCAGATTATACAAGCCTTTTAACAAGCACTATTAAACCCGAAAATGCCGAAAAGCTTTACGGTAAAACAATCAACCTTTCGGCGACAAAAATTGATAACGTAAACCGTTGTAAATTTTCATATTTTTGTAAATACGGCTTGAAGGCCGAAAAATTACAGCCTGCTGAATTTAATGTGCTTCAGCGCGGTAATATTGCTCACTATGTTTTGGAATGTATAATTGAAAAGTATAAGAAAAATATTATAAATCTTTCCGACATCGAGCTTTGTAATTTGACCGATTTTTATATAGAGGAATACCTTTCAAAAATTAACGGCTTTGATAAGGTCAGGGATGCCAAGGCAGAATTTATAATTAAACGAATTTCCCGTTCACTTAAAGAGGTTGTTTGCCATATTGCCGCTGATTTCAGACAAAGCAAATTTGAACCCGTTGCGTGTGAATTCAAAATTGGCTTTGATGACGGAATTAAAGTTAATTTCCCATACGATAACGGTGAAATTAAAATTAACGGCAGTATTGACCGTGTTGATGAATATAACGGCTACATCCGTATTGTAGACTATAAAACGGGTACAAAAACCTTTAAACTGCCCGATGTTTTATACGGCCTGAATATGCAAATGCTTATTTATTTATACGCAATTACCCGTGGTCAAGGTAAGAATGATGAACAAGCCGCCGCAATTTTATATATGCCTGCAAAGCGTGATGTAAACGATAAGGGACTTGCTATGAACGGCCTTATAAAAAGCGATGTAGACCTTCACAATGCAATGGAAAAGGATAATAAAGGCGAATTTGTACCGCCAATTTCGGTTACATCCTCGGGTGCAATTAGCAAAAAGCTTACGTCCTTTATCGATAAAGAAGATTTTACCGCAATTTTTGACCATATTGAAGCAATAATGCGAAAAACCGGCAATTCAATTTCTGGTGGAGATATTTCGGTGACTCCGCTTGACGGCCGCGAATCTAACGCCTGCAAGTATTGCGACTTTAAAAATGTTTGTAACATTGAAAACGGTATTGCCCAAAAAGTACCGTCACTTAAAAATGCCGATGTATTTAAAAAGATGAAGGAGGCGGAGCAAGATGGCATTTAACCCAACCGAACAGCAAAACCTTGCTATAAATACCAAAGGTAATATACTTGTTTCTGCCGCCGCAGGCTCGGGCAAGACAGCCGTTTTGGTTGAAAGGGTAATTAAGCTTTTAACCGATGAAAACAGCAGGGTAAGGGCCGATGAGCTTTTAATTGTCACCTTTACAAATGCCGCCGCTGCCGAAATGCGCGCCCGTATAGAAAAGCGCATAAATGAGGTTTGTCTTGACAACCCCAATAACCCTGCACTTATGGAGCAAAAGCATTTACTTGGTAATGCCAAAATATGCACAATTGATTCATTTTGTATTGATTTGGTGCGCGAAAATTTTGACAAGCTTGACATTTTGCCCGATTTTAAAATCAGTGATAATGTTTCCCTTGAAGAAATAAACCAAAATGTTGTTTACAAAATTTTGGGCCAGTATATCGACAGCGGTAATGAAACCGTATCACAGCTTGCCGATTTGGTCGGCGGTGAATACGATGAAGGAAACCTTGCAAATACCATTTTAGAGCTATATTCAACCTCTCGTCAGTTGCCATATCCTGATGTATGGTATGATGAGCTTTTAAAGGGTTATAATAACGGCACCTTTAACAGTGAATCGGTTTGGTATAAATATGCAATAAGCACAGCAAAAGAAACTGCTAATGCTATGCAAAATATGCTTGCCAACACTATTGACCTTATTAGTCAAAACATTACCTTGGCCGATCATTATTTGCCAACACTTACCGAGGTTTCCTATCAGCTTAACGATTTATATGATAGCGCTGTAAGTAATGACTGGGACAAGCTTTACAATTTTCTTAAAGCATTTAAAATTATGTCACTTCCAACAGCAATTAAAGGCACTGCAAAATCGCCCGATGTTTTAGCTATTAAAGATGTCTTTGAATATTACACAGACAAGGCCATTCCCAAGCTTCAAAAGCTTTTTTACGGCGATTTAAGCTATATTTCAGCGCAGTTTACACGAATTTACAAGCCTTTGGAGCTTTTAATTGAGCTTTTAAAGGAATTTGAACATCAGGTTTTTGAAGAATATAAACGCCAAAACATTTTCACCTTCCACAACATTGAGCATTTAGCGCTTAAGCTTTTATGTGACCGCGATGAAAACGGCAATATTGTTCCAAGCAGCTATGCAAAGGAAATTACCGAACAGTATGCCGAGGTTATGGTTGACGAATATCAGGACACTAATGACCTTCAGGACAGCCTTTTCTATGCGCTTTCAAACTGTGGCGAAAAGCTGTTTATCGTGGGGGACGTAAAGCAAAGCATTTACGGCTTTCGCGGTGCAAACCCAAACAACTTTTTAAATAAAAAGAATATTTATAAAAATGTTGAAAAAGCGGAAGTAAATGACCCAAAAAAGATTATTTTGGCGCAAAATTTCCGCACGAAAGACAGTGTTTGTAATTTTATAAACTATTTCTTTGAAATGTTTATGACAGATAAAACAGGGAAGCTTATTTATGACAGTGAGGAACGCCTGGACCCCAAGGCTGAGTACCCGTTTTTAAATGAAATTCCTGTTGATTACGCAGTTATTGACTGCAAAAACACCGACGATAAAAACTGGGTTTTAGAAGCTAGGTATATTGGTGAATATATTCGCAAGATAACCTCAAGCGGAGATGTTATTCGTGTTGATAAGAACACCCTAAGACCTGCAAAATACGGTGATTTTACCATTTTAATGCGAAGCCTTACTAATGCCAACATAATCATTAACGAGCTTACCAGCCAGGGAATACCGGTTGATATTTCACTTGATGCTTTTGCCGAAAACCGCGAAATTTCAACAATGCTCTCCTTACTTAAGGTGATTGACAATCCCGATTCGGACGTTGAATTACTTACCGTTTTGCTTTCACCGATTTTTGCCTTCACACCCGATGAGCTTGCCGTTATGCGAGCCGATAAAAAGGATGGAACAATTTATTCGATCATTATTTTTGCCGCGAATAAAGGCAATATAAAAGCGAAAGAATTTTTAAGTAAAATTGAACAATTCAGAACCCTTTCAGTAACACTTACATTACCTGAGCTTATTTCAAATTTACTAATTAAAACAGAATTTCTTAATATTATTACTGCATTTGAAAATGGTGAAAAGCGTAAAAACAATCTTTTAATGCTTGTTGATTATGCACAGCAGTTTATTTCCGCCAATTCAAACAGCTTAAAGCGTTTTACAGATTACATTTATAACCTATCCAAAGCGGGACTTAAAACCGCAACGGGAAATTCAGCAAATAATGCCGTTAAAATTATGACAATTCACGGCTCAAAGGGTCTTCAGTTTCCCGTTTGTATTATTGCCGGCACGGCCTCGCCGTTTAATGATGCCGAATCAAAGCAACACACAAACTATAACATTGATTACGGCATTGGCTTTAAATATTATGACGAGGAAGAGGGAATGCCTCTTTCAACCGTTTCGCGCGAGGTTATACTTGATTCGGTTTATGCAAAATCGCTTGAAGAGGAATTGCGACTTTTATATGTTGCCATGACACGCACGCAGGATAAAATGCTTATAATTTCAGCATTTGACAACCTTGAAACTGCATTGCAAAAGTATAAAAACCGTTTAAATATATATAAAAGTAAAATTTCCTCATCACACTTTAAGCGTACACGTTCTTATGCTGACTGGATAATGCCTGCTGTTTTACTGCATAAAGACGGAAGGGTACTACGAAATGTTGATGACAGCTTCACTTTAAGCGATAACACATCAAGTCTTAATATTACCGTGGTTGATGGGGCCGAGCTGTTGGAAAATCCATACAATGCGCCCTTTACTGCCTCTAAGCCAAACACCGACTTGGCTGATAAGATTAAAAGCAATTCAAATTATGTTTATCCATTTAACGATATTTTAAATATTCGTTCAAAAACATCGGTTTCAGCACTTGCCAATAAGGCTGAAAGCGATAAATTTGCCTTTACTCAAAAGCCTTCATTTATGAATAAGGGTGGTATGTCAGCCACCGACCGTGGTACTGCAATGCACAGGGTTATGCAGTATTTTGACTTTTCAAAATGCGATGATATTGAAGAAGAAATTGAACGACTTTACGAATGGCAATACATCAGCGAAAATGAATATAATTCACTTGACCGCGTGGCGCTTAAAAGGTTTTTTAGCAGTGAAATATTTGACCGCATTAAAAATGCCGACCTTGTTAAGCGCGAAATGCGCTTTTTAACCGAGGTGCCCGCCACCACAATTGATAATACACTTGATAAGCGTTTTTGTGATGAACAAATTATAATTCAAGGCGCTGTTGATGTTTGCTTTATCGAAAAGGACGGAATTGTTATTTTGGATTTCAAAACCGATAGGGTAGAAGAGCCTGCTGCTTTAGCTGAAGCTTACGGAATGCAGCTTTCAATTTATGCCTTGGCAGCACAAAAAATATTTAATTTACCTGTTAAGGAAAAGGTAATATATTCATTTAATCTTGGTAAAACAATTACAATAGGTGATTAGTATGAAATTTGAAAAATCCTGCGGTGTTATTGTTTTTACACGCATTAACGGTCAAATTAAATATGTAATCGAGCAGTCGATTAACGGCCATTACGGCTTTCCCAAAGGCCATGTTGAACAAGGTGAAACCGAAACCGAAACTGCACTTCGCGAGGTTTATGAGGAAGTAGGCTTAAAGCCAATCTTAACCAAAGGCTTCAGGGAAACCGTTGAATATTATATTCCGTCGGTTAATGTTCAAAAAACGGTTGTTTACTTTTTAGGTGAATATAATAATCAACAAATTATTCCTCAAAAAGAAGAGCTTTTAAAGGCTGACCTATACACATTTGAAGATGCAAAACAACTTTTCACACACCAAAATAATATTGATTTACTTATTAAAGCAAACGAATTTTTAAGTAAATAAAAAGAGACCAGCTGATTTGTAATCAGTTGGTCTTAAAATTTATGGATTAAGCTTATTTGAAAGGGAAGCCAGCTGTTCAAGGGTTAACTGCTCACTTCGAACAGTAGGGGAAAGGCCGATTTCTTCAAGGGCAATTCTTAAATCATCCTTTGAAATACCCGTAGTGTTTGAAACGGTATTAACTAAGGTTTTTCTTCTTTGGGCAAACGCCGCTTTAATAAGTGAGAAAAATGCCTTTTCATCATTAAGCTTAATGGGGGGTTCAGGTCTTACATTCAGTTTAATAACCGAAGAATCAACCTTTGGGGGCGGCATAAAGCTATAGCGGTCAACCTCAAATAAAATTTCAGGCTCGGCATAATAATTTACCGCAACCGTAATTGCGCCCGATTCACGCGAGCCAACCTCAGCACAAAGACGTTCAGCCGCTTCCTTTTGCACCATAACAGTTATATTATCAATCGGAAGCTTGCTTTCAAGCAGCATCATAATAATGGGAGAAGTAATATAATAGGGAAGATTCGCGCAAACACAAACCCTTTCGCAGTCATTAAATTTTTCAGCAATTATTGCTCTTAAATCCAGCTTCATTGCATCACCGAAAATAACCTCAACGTTATTGCAGTCAGCCAGAGTAATTGGTAAAATTTTGCGAAGACGGTCATCAAGCTCAATTGCAACGACACGCTTTGCCACCTTTGAAAGCTCAACCGTCAAAACGCCAACACCTGGACCGATTTCCAAAACGCCGGTATTTTCATCACAAGCGGCTTTTGCCATAGCAGGACAAACAGCCTCGTTTATTAAAAAATTTTGACCAAGGGACTTTTTAAAATCAAACCCCGCAGTTTTTAATAACGATTCTAATGTTTTAACATCAGCAAGATTCATAAAACAGCTCCTAATCTTAGTAAAATATATTATACAATAACATTTTTATATTTACAATAAATTTTTGGTGACAAAAGGGAAAATATGTTGTATAATAAAAGAAATATAATTTTTGGATGTGAATTTCATTGGATAACAAATATTTAGAACAAGTTCTTGCCGAAATGCAGGACATTATTAAAGAAGCTGACCTTAAGGTAGATGAAAACTATCTTAAAAATGATACTAAATCTGTAAAAATTGAGCGTAGTGAGGAAACTAAGCTTTATACAATTGCAATTGCCGATGTTGATAACGGTGAGGTTGGCGAATATAAGCAAATCAGCGCTTGGCTTTTTGATGATAATCAAACCGCTAAGGATGCTATTGCTGTTGGTATTGATTTTTCTGATGCTTTAAGAAAAGAGCTTGGTATTGCAGCCCAAAAGCCTGTTGTAAACAACCTTGTTGATTTGCCGACAGCACAAAAGGTAAGTGATAGCGCAATTAACGCTTTTGCTAAAAAAATGCTTGATATTTTCCCCGCACTTAAGGATGAATACAAGGCGCACGTAGCACATTACGGTAATTTCTTGTATCTTAATTTCTTTGGTGAGCATTTGGTTCCCCGTATGGTACGCCTTTTTGAAGAGGGAACAAGCAAGCAAATTAAAAAGTTTTACAACACTATTTTAGATTTTTATGTTGAAGGCGATAACGACACAATTAATACCGTTGTTGCACTTTTGGCGGCTGCAGCCTATAAAAACGATACTGTTACCGCAAAAATTAGGGAAATGCTTGCCGATAATAATCACTTCTTAAACTCATTTAATAACTTTTTACCTGTTTTTTCAAAAAACAAGAAGTTATTAGCCGCTTTAATTAAAAAGGAGATGTAATTTATGCCGTTTTTAATTGGTTTTATTGCACTTATTTTCATTTTCATTCTTTCTTGTCTTAAAATTGTTCCTCAGGCAACCGAATATGTAATTGAATTTTTAGGTAAATACCAAACAACTTGGGGTGCCGGCTTACACTTTAAAATTCCGATTTTACAGCGTATTTCACGACGTGTTACATTAAAGGAACAGGTGCTTGACTCGGCACCACAGCCCGTTATCACTAAGGATAACGTAACAATGCGTATTGACACGGTTGTATATTACCGCATTTTCGATGCAAAGCTTTACACTTACGGTGTAGTTGACCCTATAAACGCACTAGAAAACCTTACCGCAACCACTCTTAGAAACCTGGTTGGTGAATTAGAGCTTGACGGAACATTAACCTCACGCGATACAATTAACGGTAAAATGACCGCCATTTTGGATGATGCAACTGATAAATGGGGCATGAAGGTTAACCGAGTTGAGCTTAAAAACATTATTCCGCCTGAAGAAATTCAAAATGCAATGGAAAAGCAAATGAAGGCAGAACGCGACCGCCGTGAAACCTTGCTTCAGGCAGAAGGACATAAGGCTGCTGCTATTACACGCGCCGAAGGTGATAAGCAGGCTATGATTTTGGCAGCCGAGGGTGAGCGCGATGCTCGAATTGCCCGTGCAGAAGGTGAAGCAAGAGCTATTTATCTTGCTAAAAAGGCCGAGGCTGACGGTTTGTTGGCTTTAAAGGAAGCCGGTGCTGATGCCGCTGTATTAGAGCTTAAGAAATATGAAGCTCTTGTTAAAATGTCAAACGGTACTGCCGCAAAGCTTATTATTCCTACCGATGCAGTAAATGCTGTTACCAACAATGCTATTTTTTCTGAAACAACAGGATTAGGCAATACAACAAAACCGGCCGAAAAGCCGAAGAAAGTAGCAAAAGAAGACCCTTGCTGTGATAAATAATACAATTGTATAAACCTTAAAAACACTATCCTGTAATATTGGATGGTGTTTTTTAATAAAAGATATATACAAAACATATTATAAGTATAATCGGGGGAATAAGATTATTTTAACTCAAAAAATTTAATACCGAATTATACAAAATGAATATTTTGTATAATTGAGGGAAGGGCTTATAATGAAAAATCAGGGATTTTAGACTTTTATGGTCCAAGCAAGCCTTTTATAAGCTTATAATTCATTTAAATTATATTATATCTTATAATTTAAATTTTTAAATACATTATACATTATAAATATTATAATTGTGATTCTTTTTAAAATTTTTATCGAATAGAAATTTTCTTAACGATACTTTATATGTTAGAAAAATTTCTATTCGATGGCTTTTTTTACTATTTTATAAAAAATAAACAAAAACTTATATTTTCCTTTAAAAAACACTTGATTTTAAGTAATATTTAATGTATAATAGCAAGGTCAAATAAATTTGCCGGTGTGATGGAATTGGCAGACGTAGTGGACTCAAAATCCACCGCTGGCGACAGCGTGCCGGTTCGAGTCCGGCCACCGGCACCAAAAAGAGCATCTCTAAGTTGAGGTGCTCTTTTTTATTACCTATTATATTCCCTATTACCTATCCTTTTGTTAAATATTTAACAATTTAACTCTTCTCACAATAAGGTGCTAATTCAATTCTTACAAAATAACCTTTTTCGTGGTAGCATACGGGACAAATCTCGGGTACACTTGTACCTTTATAGATGTGACCGCAGTTAAGGCACATCCATTCACATTCCACATCACTTACAAAAAGCTTGTTTTGCTTTAGCAAATCTGCAAATAGCTTAAAACGTTTTGCATGTTCGTTTTCAATTTCAGCAATCTCTTTAAAAGAATTTGCAACCGCCATATACCCTTCCCTTTCGGCTTCTTTTTCAAATTCCTTATATACCTTTTCATATTCTTCATTTTCGTTATGGTTAGCATTTTCAAGTAATTCAACAACTGAATTTGTAACCTCAACAGGATAAGTGCCGTCTGCTTCGATATTTTCGCCGTTAAACTCGCTTAAATGCTTCATAAATACGTTTGCGTGGGCAAGCTCTTGGTTGGCTGTAAGGTTAAATACAGCCTCAATAACATATAGCCCTTGCTTTTTTGCAATTTCGGCCGCAAAGGTGTAACGGTTTCTTGCCTGTGATTCGCCCGCAAAGGCACGCATTAGATTTGTTTTGGTGTTTGATTCATTAAAATTTACCATTTTATCAGCTCCTTGAAATTATCTTGTCGTAAAAATGGTAAATTATACAAAAATAACCCCCGAATATTCGGGGGTTAAAATTTTATTTTACAATATATTTGTTAAAAATCTTTTTGCCTTTTTTAAGAATAATTTCATCATCAAAGGCTGAAACTTCAAGTGAATATGCAGGATCGGTAATTTTTTCATCGTTAATGCTAACGCCGCCTTGCTGAACAAGACGTCTTGCTTCACCGTTAGAAGCCGCAAGACCTGCCTTAACCATCATTGAAAGAAGGCCGATTTTACCATCGGTAAAGTCATCAGCCGAAAGCTCGGTTGTAGGCATATTTTCGTGACTGCCTGCACCTGCAAAAATTGCACGGGCAGTTGTCTGTGCTTTTTCAGCTTCTTCTTCACCGTGAACAAGCTTGGTAAGTTCAAAAGCTAAAATTTCTTTTGCGGTGTTAAGCTGACTGCCTTCCCATTCGTCCATTTTATCAATTTCTTCAAGTGGTAAGAAGGTTAGCATTCTGATGCACTTAAGAACGTCAGCATCACCAACGTTGCGCCAGTACTGATAAAATTCGTAGGGTGAAGTCTTTTTAGGGTCAAGCCAAACAGCGCCTGAAGCGGTTTTGCCCATCTTCTTGCCTTCAGAATTTAAAAGCAATGTAATGGTCATTGCATAAGCATCCTTACCAAGCTTTTTACGGATAAGCTCGGTACCGCCAAGCATATTTGACCACTGGTCATCACCGCCGAACTGCATATTACAGCCATATTCCTTATACAAATGATAGAAGTCGTAGCTTTGCATTATCATATAGTTGAATTCAAGGAAGGAAAGACCCTTTTCCATACGCTGTTTATAACATTCAGCACGAAGCATATTATTAACCGAGAAGCAGGCACCAACCTCACGCAAAAGGTCAATATAGTTAAGATCTAAAAGCCAGTCAGCGTTGTTGACCATTTGTGCTTTACCCTCACCAAATTCAATAAAGCGGCTCATTTGCTCTTTAAAGCAGTCGCAGTTGTGTTGAATTTGTTCGGGTGTCATCATAGAGCGCATATCGCTTCTGCCCGAAGGGTCACCGATATAACCGGTACCGCCACCGATAAGAGCAACAGGCTTATTGCCTGCCATTTGTAAACGCTTCATAAGGCAAAGCGCCATAAAATGACCAACGTGAAGGCTGTCAGCAGTGGGGTCAAAGCCGATATAAAAGGTTGCTTTACCTTCATTAACAAGGTCACGGATTTCATCCTCATCAGTAACCTGCGCAATAAGACCACGGGCTACAAGTTCGTCATAAATTTTCATTTTAAAAACTCCTGTCTATTAGTTCCTTAGCGGAATTATATAAATTTTCAGTAATGTCAGTACCGGACATTATACGGGCAATTTCGTGTATTTTTTCTTCATAACCAAGCGAAGAAACATTTGTAAAGGTTTTGCCGTTTTGGGTATTTTTTTCAATTAACAAATGCTCATTCGCAGCAGCAGCAATTTGGGCCAAATGTGTAACACAAATAACCTGACGCCCATTTGCCACAAAGCGAAGCTGTTTTGCAACCTTGTCAGCCGCATATCCGCTGATACCTGTATCAATTTCATCAAAAATCATTGTGCCAACGGGGTCATTATCAAGCAATACACTTTTAATTGCAAGCATTACACGGGAAAGCTCACCGCCTGAAGCAATTTTATGTAACGGCTTTAGGTTTTCACCCATATTTGCCGAAATCATAAATTCCACATTGTCGCAGCCAAGCTTTGTATATTTACCCTTTTGAAAATCAACCGCAAAGCGTACATTCGGCATATTAAGCTGATTTAAAATATCGCAAACCTGCCGTTCAAACAGCAAAGCTGTTTGCTTGCGGTTTTGGGTAAGCTCTTCGGCTAAAAATATAAGGCGCGAGGTTGAACTGTCCAAAAGATCGGATAACTCAATTATACGCTTGTCCGACAGCTGAATAGCTTCCAGCTGAGCCGCCGCATTATCAAAAAATTCAAGCGCCTTTTCTTCGCTACCGCCGTATTTTAACACAATACGGGTTACATAGTCAAGCCTTTGATTTATTTCATCCGAATTTAAGCTTCCATATTCCGAATTATTTAAAAATCCACCAATGTCAGAGCGTAAATCCTCGAGCAAGGTTAACGCTTCTTGCAGCTTATCGTTTGGTATCACTTCAACTATATTAAGCTGTTTATCGGCATTGCGAAGCTGAGTTAAAACACCATCGTTATTATCATCCCCGCTTAAAATATATTCGGCATTTGTAAGGGCTTTAAAGGTCTTCTCGTAGCTATCGGCAATTTTAAGCTGATTTTTAAGGGTATCTATCTCCCCTATTTTTATGCTTGCCGCCTCAATTTCAGCAATTTGGTATTTTAAAATATCAATTTTACGCGCCTTTTCATCCTCATCCATTTCAAGTGAGCGAAGCTCCTTGCGAATAGCGTTTAGATTTTTAAATTCGGCGTAATAATTATCAAGCAAATTGCTATTATTTGCAATTGCATCAATATAGCTTAAATGATTTTCGGGCACTAAAAGCGCCTGATTATCGTGCTGACCGTGAATATTTATTAAATTACGCGATATTTCACGCAAAACAGTTGCCGTAACAGGTATACCGTTAACCTTAATTAAGCCCTTGCCGCTTAAAGAAAGCTTACGGGTAATTAAGATATTACCGTCATCATCGGGCAAAACATCCATTTGCTTAAGAATGTTAAGCGTTACAGCATCTAAATCGCCAAAAACAGCCGATACAAGCGCACTGTCGCAGCCGTTACGCACTAAATCCTTAGAAACTCTTTCACCCAAAACAGCATTTATTGCATCAATTAAAATTGATTTGCCGGCACCCGTTTCACCTGTTAAAACATTAAATCCGGCTTTAAATTCAATATCAGACTGTTCAATAACAGCGATATTTTCAATATGAAGAAATTTAAGCATAAATAACCGCCAAATTATAAAATATTGTTAATTTTGTCAACTAAAATTTTAGAGTGAAGCTCGCTTCGGGTGACAATTATAATTGTATCCTCGCCTGCAAGTGAGCCAAGCATCATATCACCGAGCATTGTATCAAGTGCAACACAAGCGGTTGAAGCCATACCTGAATGGGTTTTAATAACAACATTGTTAAGTGCATAATCAACGCTTTTAACCGATTTTGAAAACAAATCGTGATAATGGCTGATATCGCGGTCACCGTTTTTGGAATTATGCGAAACATATCGGTAATTGCCATTTTCGTCGTGACTTTTAACAAGCCTTAGTTCCTTAATATCGCGTGAAACGGTTGACTGTGTAACGTTATAGCCAAGCGATAATAGCTCATTTTGAAGGTCTTCCTGAGTGAAAACAACCTTTTCTTCAATTATGGAAAGAATTTCGCGCTGTCTTTTATTTTTCAAATTAAACACTCCTGCTGTCCTTAAATTTTACCGACATTGTTTTATAGAATGAACGGTCGCTTAAACGGATAAGCTGAACAGAATTTTTAGATTTTGTAATTTTAATTTCGCTATAGGGTTTAACATTTGCAACCTTTCGACCGTCAACAGTTAAATAAATCTCAGTTCTCTTTTTAGAGAATGATTTAAGCGATAAGGTTGTGTTAGCACTCATTAAAATAGGCTTTGCCGAGAGTGAGTGTGAACAAATTGGAGTTATGCAAATATTTTCGGTAGAAGGGTCAATTATAGGACCACCTGCCGACATTGAATAGGCCGTTGAGCCTGTTGGAGTTGAAACAATAAGACCGTCAGCGCGGTAATTTATAGCATCCCTCTCAACCGACACCGAAATATCAATTATACGTGAAATAAATCCGCTTGTAATAACAGCATCATTAAGGGCGGAATATTCACCAACCTTGTTGCCGTTTTCAAAAACCGAAACCGAAAGCATCATACGGTTTTCAACACGATATTCACCCTTTATAAGCTTAGAAATAAGGTTTAATTCGTTTTGTTCAATATCAGCAAGATAACCCATTCTGCCTGCGTTTATGCCCAAAACGGGCTTATTATCAAGCGCGGCACGCTTTGCGTAGCGAATAATTGTACCGTCACCCCCGATTGTAATAATTACATCGGAAAGTTTATATAGGTCTTCCTCAGTTACGTGCTCGTAATTTGGACTGCAAATAGTATCGGGTAAATAGGCCTTAACCCTTTCGTTTTTCAGAAAAACGCCAAGTTTTTCAACAACCTCGGCTGCACCGCGTTTGTCAAGATTCGGTAAAACACCTATTGTCATTCGGGTTATCCCTCCTTTAATGCGTTATAGGATTTTTCAACAACCTCACCTGCTGTAATTTCACATAAATTTTCAGCATTTTCGGTCTTTTTAATATGGCAAAGATATTCAATATTGCCTTCAGGACCCTTAATGGGAGAAAAATCAAGTCCCAAAAGGGTGAAATTATTTTCAAGTATTAAATCAATTATTTTTTCAACAACCGCAATATGCACTGCCTTGTCCCTTACAACGCCCTTTTTGCCGACATTTTCCTTGCCCGCTTCAAACTGAGGCTTTATAAGACAAACAGCCTCACCGCCATCCTTTAAAAGAGTTCGCATAACAGGAAAAATATGATAAAGCGAAATAAAGGAAACATCTACCGAAGCAAAATCAAGCTCGTCAGGAACCTCGACCCTTGTTACATAACGAAAATTTGTGTTTTCAAGGTTAATAACACGCTCGTCGGTTCGAAGCTTCCAGGCAAGCTGACCGCGACCCACATCAATTGAATAAACCTTTTTAGCGCCGTTTTGAAGCATACAGTCAGTAAAGCCACCGGTTGAAGCGCCAATATCAGCGCAAACGGTATTTTC
Source organism: Oscillospiraceae bacterium (assembly GCA_015066005.1). Taxonomy (GTDB): domain Bacteria; phylum Bacillota; class Clostridia; order Oscillospirales; family Acutalibacteraceae; genus UBA737. The sequence goes on along the minus strand of SVPF01000023.1, from coordinate 8,701 downwards.
AAGTGTTATTGGGAAAACCTGCATTGCCTTTTCAAGCTTTAAACCACCACGGCTAACATATTTAAGGGTTTTACCTCTAACTTCAATTACATCGTCAGGCTTTACAGTGTTCCCTGCTTTATCAGATTTTTGGTTATTAACAAATACGATACCTGACATTATAATTGCCTTGGCTTTTTCACGGCTTTCAGCAAAGCCCTGTTCAACAAGGGCAACATCTAATCTTGTTTTTGGCATATTAGCTCCTTAACATACTTTCATAATCAAGCCCAAGCTTTTTAAGGGCCGCATCGGTTTTTGCCATTGGCACAAATTCGTTATTAACGGCGTGAATAATAAATTCACCCTTAAAGCCATTTTCAAGCAATAATGCTGACAAATGTTCCCCAATGCCACCACTTTTAACTGACTCTTCGTAAAAATCAATCTTTTTACAATTTTTAAGACCCAAAACCAGTGCATCACTGATTGGAAAGATTTTATTTAGCTTAATTAAAGTTATACTTTCATCTGCTTCCTTGGCTTTTAAAGCTTCAGAAAACAGCTTACCATAGGTTATAACCACACGGTCACCATTACCGTTTAAAACGGTGTAGTCACCCTTAAAATCAATTTTAAAGGTATTTGACGGCACTTCACAACCTCGGGGATATCTTATAGCGTTTACTCCACCCTGTAATGCAGTAAGATTTATAGCATAAACAAGCTCGTCATAATAGGTTGGTGAATAAACAGTAATATTTGGAATTGATGTCAAAAATGAAACATCAAAAAGTCCTTGATGCGTTTCGCCGTCCTCACCAACAATTCCCGCCCTGTCAACAAGTAAGGTCAAGGGTACATTACCAATTGCACAGTCATGAATAATTTGGTCGTATGCACGCTGTAAAAATGAAGAATAAACCGCAAAATAAGGCTTCATACCACCCTTTGCAAGACCTGCAGTAAAGGTAACTGCGTGCTGTTCAGCAATACCGACATCAAAAAAACGATCAGGATATTTGGCGGCAAAATCACTTAAGCCCGTGCCGCTTTCCATAGCAGCGGTAACTGCGCAAATCTTATCATCATTTTCAGCCATTTCACAAAGCGTGCGGCCTGCAATATCCGAAAAAGTAATTTTATTTGAAGGTAGAACACCAATGGTAGCATCAAAGGGTGAAACACCGTGATAGCTGTTAGGGCTTTGTTCTGCAAAAGAATAGCCTTTGCCCTTAGTTGTTACAACATGGATAACCGTTGGACGCTGATAACATTTCGCAATTTTGAAAAGAGATTCCATATCCTTAACATTGTGGCCGTCAACGGGGCCTAAGTAATTAAACCCAAAGGCCGAAAAAATATTATTTTTATAAACAATGCTTTTAAAGATTTCCTTCAAACGATAGAAAAACTTATAAAGTGCGTGACCAACAAGCGGAATGTGATTTAAAAACCTTCCAAAAGCAAACTTAAAGCGATGATACCGCGTTTTATTACGCATTTTAGTAAGGCTTTTCGACATACCGCCGACATTTTGCGAAATTGACATTTCATTATCATTTAAAATAACAATAAAATTTCCTTTATGGTCACCCGCATGGTTAAGCGCCTCGTAAGCCATGCCGCCGGTTAAAGCCCCGTCACCGATAATTGCAACCGCCGAGCCTTCCTCACCCTTAAGCTTTTTAGCGCGATAAATGCCGTAAGCCGCCGAAATTGAATTACTGCTGTGACCTGTAATTATGGGGTCATGCTCGCTTTCTTTCGGCTTCATAAAGCCCGATAGACCGTCTTCCTTTCGAAGATTTTTAAAATCCTCAAAACGACCGGTTAACAGCTTGTGGGTATAGCATTGATGCCCAACATCAAAAATTATGGCATCCTGCGGTGAGTCAAAGGCGCGGTGAACGGCAACGGTAAGCTCTACCGAGCCAAGATTTGCCGCTAAATGACCACCGTTTTGCGAAACGGTATTTATTATGCAGTCGCGAATTTCCTCACACAAAACAGTAATTTGACTGTTTGAAAGCTTTTTCACATCCTGCGGTGACTTAATTGTATTTAAAATTTCGTAATTCAAATTAACAAGTCCCTTAAAAATTTCTATCAAGTAAATAGCTTGTAAGTGCTTTTATATTTTCAGTATTTCCACTAAAGTCGTTTATAATATCCAACGCTTCATTTGTAAGCCTTTCGGCAGCACCTTTAGCGCCATCAAGTCCCAAAAGACTTACAAAGGTTGTTTTTTGATTTTTATCATCACTGCCAACAGGTTTGCCAAGTAATTCGGGGTCGGCGGTAACATCCAAAATATCATCAATAATTTGAAAGGCCAAACCAACCTTTTGAGCAAATAAATCAGCTTTTAAAATTTCATTTTCATTTGCACCGCCTACAGTTGCGCCAATAATTGTAGCGGCTCTTAAAAGACATCCGGTTTTGCGTGCATACATATCACAAAGCGAATCTAAATCAGGTGGGTTTTTAACAAAGGATAAATCAATAACCTGACCGCCCAGCATACCCGAAAATCCTGCCATTTGTGATAATGTAGCAACTGCTTTAACCTTTATATTGTCACTTACATTTGCATTAGCAGCAACCGAAAAGGCTTCAGTTAAAAGCGCATCGCCCGCCAAAAGTGCCATATCCTCAGAAAAGGCCTTGTGACAGGAAGGTTTGCCACGGCGAAAATCATCATTGTCCATACAGGGTAAATCATCATGAATAAGCGAATAGGTATGTATCATTTCAAGAGCAATAGCAAAATCAATCGCATCGTTAGCCTCACCGCCAAACAAACGGCAAAATTCCATCATAATAATGGGGCGAATACGCTTGCCGCCAAGCTTTAAACTGTAACGGGAAGCCTTTACAACCTCATTATATGGGGCTTCGGTTTCGGGCAAAAGATAATCAATACGTTCTTCAATTAAAGGCTTATAAAAATTAAATATTTCGTTAACCATTTTCCTCATCCTCGCAAGCGGTAAGGGTTTTAATTTTTCTTTCAGCAGTTTCCAAAATCTTACGGCAATCATTTGAAAGCTTGACACCGTCTTCAAAAAGCTTGATTGCTTCATCTAATGAAATTTCACTGTTTTCAAGGCTTGATACAATTTTTTCAAGCTCACAAAGTTTATTTTCAAAGTTGTTTTCCATCTAAATCTCCTTACTGTCAGCAGTACAGTTAATACAACCGTCGCACAGCTTTAGCATAAATTTATCACCGTTTTCAACATCGCTTACACTCTTAATTGCTTTTCCACCCTTTTCGGCAATTGCATAGCCACGGGATAAAACCTTAAGCGGACTAAGTGCATCAAGTCGGGCAACGCTTTCAAGCAGTCTTCCCTTTTCTCTATTTAGGGTAAAATTAAAGGCGGACAACAGCTTTTCGGTTAAATAATCGATCTCTTCACTTCTTTTTTCAGTAATAAGAAGCGGATTTGATAGCACATTTTTTTGTGTCAAAGCATCAAGTTTTGCTCTACTGTAATTTGATTTTGCTAGTAACGACCCTTTTAAAAGTGCTGTGCGCTTTTCTAAAAGTGAAAGCAGTTCATTTTTATCAGGAACACAAAGCTCAGCCGCAGCCGAGGGTGTTGGTGCACGTAAATCGGCAACAAAATCACAAATTGTAAAATCGGTTTCGTGACCGACAGCCGAAATTACCGGTATTGGCGATTCATAAATTTTTCGAGCCAAAGCTTCGCTGTTAAATGCCCACAAATCCTCAATTGAGCCGCCGCCACGGCCAATAATAATTGTATCACAGTTTGAAAGCGTATAAACACGTTCTAAAGCGTCAAGCATTGATGGTACGGCATTTTCACCCTGAACTGCAACAGGACAAAGCATTATCTCACAAAGGGGATAACGCCTTTCGGTAATGTTTAAAATATCCTGCACAGCGGCACCCGTGTCAGATGTAATAACCGCAATTCGTTTTGGAAATTTTGGAATAGGACGCTTGTTTTCCTCAGCAAAAAGGCCTTCTTTTTCAAGCCTTTCTTTAATTTGCTGAAACTGAAGGCTAATATCCCCCAGCCCCTGCTCGTGCATTTCTTCAGCATAAAACTGATACTGACCGTCCTTTTCATAAAGCGAAACGCGACCGCGAAGTACAACCTTTTGACCGTCATTAACCATAAACCTTATACGCTGTGCATAAGCCCTGAACATTACACAACGAATAGATGCTTCATTATCCTTAAGTGTAAAGTAAAAATGACCACTTTGATAATGGTTTTTGAAGTTAGAAATCTCGCCCGTAACAGTAACATTATTAAGGCGAACATCACCCTCAATAAGTGACTTAACAAAAAGATTTAACTGTTTAACTGAAAGCGCAGTCATAATTATAGACTTTTAGCTACGGTTGAAAGAATACCGTTTACAAAGGATGCATCCTCAGCAGTTGCATACTTTTTGCAAAGCTCAACTGCTTCGTTTATTGAAACGGCAACGGGTATAGCATCCATAAACATAATTTCAAAAATTGCTAAGCGTAAAACACATAAGGCAGTTTTTGAAATGCGCTTGATATTCCAGCCGATAGAATTTTCAGCAATAATTTCATCTAGCAAATCAAGTTTTTCATAAACTCCGGAAAAAACGGTTTTAATATAATCATCGGGTGTTAGATCGCGTGTTTCGGCAGCAAGTTCTAATATTTCCTCAACGCTGTCCTGATTAAAAACCTTTTCAAAAATTAAAATAAATGCTTCTTCTCTTGCTTGTCTTCGTGTCATAAAGCACCTCACAATAAAATATACAACTTATATTATATAATAAATACTGCATATTTTCAAGCATTTATGCATATTTTTTTGCATAAAAAAACGCCCCCTCTTTAAAAGGAGCGTTAAATTTTTTGTTATTTAAGAAATTAAATCACGTTTTTTAAATAATGCGCCTTGAACAAAACCTAAAATTGCAGCTATAAAACAAAAATAATCAAGATACAAGAGCGCTTGCATCCCCTTACCGAAATGAAGACTTGACTGAAAACTACCTAAAAAGGAAAATAAAGCTTTAAAAATTTTAAAAAAGTCTTCACTTCCAAAAATTTTTGACATTTCAGCGGTTAAAAGCTCCATTGATAAGAATATTATAAGCGCAGTAACAACGGCGGTTGCAATAAGCATTAAAGCACCGCAAAAATAACCGTAATTTTTACTTTTGGAACTTTTATTATTCATTTCAAAATCCTTCTAACAAAATGAAGCTTTTATTCATTTTAACACATTATGGCATAATATTCAAGAACAATACTATAAAATTATAAAATATAATTTGCGGCAAACTATTGACATTTTTAAACAAATTATTATATTATAATAGCAAGATTTTAACTTTTTAGAGGTGCAAAATGATTTTTCATCAACAACAAAATTCGGGCGGAAGATATAATTATAATGCATTCATTTATGAACAGGAAAGCTTTGAAATGCATTTTCACAAAAATTACGAGCTGACATACGCCCTTGAAGGTGAAATTGAATGTGTAATTGATAACAAGCCCTACACCTTAAAAAAGGGTGAATTTGGCTTGTGCCTACCGTATTGTATTCATTCACTTAAACCAAAAGAAAATTCACGATATTTTGTTATTGTTTTTTCGGAAGATTTTGTACATACTTTTTCAAAAAACGTATCGGGACTTAAGGCGTTAAGCTTTAAATTTAAATGCGAAAAAAGCATTGAAGAATTCATTTTAAACAACCTTATTAACACGACAGAAATTTCTGTATACCTTATGAAATCCTGCTTGTATGCCGCGTGTAATGAATATAAAAAAAATACAAAATTTATTGAAAACAAAGAAACCAGAGTTATTGATAAAATTTGCACCTTTATTGAAAATAATCATACTGAGGATATTTCACTTAATGATTTGGCAAAGCTTTTAGGGTATGATTACAACTATGTTTCACGGTATTTCAGGTCAATTTTTAACATGACATTTATTGATTTTTTAAATATTTACCGCCTTCAAACAGCCTTAACACTTTTAGAAAATGACGATAAAAGCATAATAGATGTTGCCTTTGAAAGCGGCTTTAAAAGTGTTCGAAATTTTAACCATTGCTTTAAAAAAATGATGGGTATGTCCCCCACACAATACAAAACAGCATCCCGCAAATAACGGGATGCTGTTTTTTATGCAGCTTTAAGTTCAAATCTTATATTCCTTATTAAATTTAAGCACTTTTCCGCCATCAATATTTTCTGAAAACAAATACGGATTTTCAGAATTTGAAGCAAACATATCATAATGATTTGGGATATTAACCTTAGCACCAATTTTGTTGGCAACAACAAGTGCTTCGTTCACATTCATATTGCCAAGCTTGCCGTTTATGCAAATGAATGTAATATCGGGTTTATATTGTGCAATATCAAACAGTTTTTCATTATAAAGGGTATCACCGCTGAAATATAAGGTTTTATTTTCGGCTTTAACAATTAAACCAAAAGCCTCTACAGTATGATCTGCAAAAACGGCGGTTATTTCGATGTCACTTACAACTATACTTTCGCCAACATTTAGCGAAACAGCATTATCCTTGCCAAGTTTGTTCAGCTCTATTTTACCCTCATTTGTGGTGATAAAAAATTGTCCGTTATTTATATCTTTTACAGTATCAGGGTCTAAATGGTCTAAGTGATTATGAGTGCAAATAACTGCATCGCATTCAACATACTTTGGGTTTATGGGTATTGGCAAGGTGCGCGGTCTTCCTGCAACACGATTTACACTGTCAGAAAGATACGGGTCTATCATTATTTGTGCTTTTTCGGTTTTAATAATATAACCGCTTTGACCTAAAAACCTTACTGTCATTGTACGCTTTTGCCTCCATCAACAAAAATATTCTGACCGGTTATATATCTTCCCTCATCACTACACAAAAGACTGACAATTCCTGCGCAATCTTCGGGCTCACCATAAAATCCGACAGGAATACTATCCGTAACCTTTTTGGCGTATTCGGGGTCGCTTAGTGCTTCAACATTTCTATCGGTATAAATCACACCAGGAGCAACATTATTAACTGTAATTCCATCCTTTGCAAGTTGAAGAGAAAGCGATTGCATCATATTTGTTTGCGCCGCCTTTGATGCGGAATACACAAGCATATCAGGGTGCGGTTTTGCTTCCTGAACAGAACCTATAGTTACAATTCTGCCCCACCCATTTTTCTTCATATTATTCGCTACGGCTTGAATTAACATCATACTTGAAACAAAATTGCAGTTAAGCTGTTCGTAACAAGCATCCGGCGTAATTTCTTGCCAGGGTGTACGGTACTGAAGAGATGCATTAAGTATTAAGACATCCACTTCCTTGATTTTTTCACAAAGCTCACGAGTTGAATTTAAATCTGTGAGGTCGGAAATAATCACTTCAGCTACTCCGCCGTTTTGTTCAATTATTTGTTTTGTTTCGGTAGCTTTCGCTATATTTCCTGCGCCGTGAACCAAAACTTTATAGCCGTCTTTCGCTAATCTTATGGCTATAGCTCTGCCTATTCCTCTGGAAGAGCCTGTAACAAGTGCTGTTTTCATATATTTCACAATCCAATCTTATCTTTGTACTCTGCCAGAACCGTCGCCGCCAGCGAGCTTTTCAACTTCACCGACAGATACACGGTTATAGTCACCTTCAACTGAATGCTTAAGGGCAGAAGCGGCTACTGCAAATTCAATTGCTTCCTGACTTGTTTTGCCTGAAAGAAGTGAATAAATAAGTCCGCCGCCAAAGCTGTCTCCACCGCCCACACGGTCAACAATGTGGAGGTGATACGATTTTGAGAAGCAGTAATTTTCGCCGTCGTAAAGCATACCTGCCCAGTCGTTATCACTTGCACTAATAGAGGTGCGAAGGGTAATTGCAACCTTTTCGAAGCCAAATTTATCAGCCAATTGCTTTGCAACGCTCTTGTAGCCTTCGTGATTTAATTTGCCGCTGTAAATATCGGTGCCTTCGGCTTCAATGCCAAATACGTCCTTTGCATCCTCTTCATTCGAAATGCAAACGTCAACATACTTACAAAGCTCGGTCATAGCAGCGCGAGCTTCATCACGGGTCCAAAGCTTACCTCTATAGTTAAGATCGCAAGAAATTTTAACGCCCTTAGCCTTTGCGGCCTTACAAGCATCCTTACAAATTTCAACAACATTAGGGCCTAAAGCGGGGGTAATACCTGTAAAGTGGAACCAGTCAGCACCTTCAAAAATTTCATCCCAATTAAAGTCTTCGGGCTTAGCCATTTGAATTGCGGAATACTTACGGTCATAAATACAAACCGAGCCACGCTGTGATGCGCCTTTTTCGAGATAGTAAATACCAACACGTTCGCCACCACGTACAATTTTAGATGTATCAACGCCAAAATAACGAAGAGAATCAACCGCAGCCTGACCGATAGCGTGTTTGGGAAGCTTGGTTACGTAAACACTATCCATACCATAGTTAGCAAGAGAAACGGCAACGTTTGCTTCACCGCCACCAAAGGTAGCTTGCATTTGGTCATTTTGGAAGAAACGGTAATAGCCGTTAGGTGCAAGGCGAAGCATAATTTCGCCAAAGGTTACTATTCTTTTCATTTTATTTGCCCTCCATTTTATCGAGCGATTCTTTTACAAAAAAGCTACCGCCGATAGCTTCAATTTTATCGAAAGCCAAAAATTCATCAATATTACTTCTGTC
>SVPF01000022.1 GCA_015066005.1 Oscillospiraceae bacterium | reverse complement strand
TTTTGGAAAACATTCAATTGATTCAAGCGCTTCCTGTCGCTGTTCACGATGACAGCGATAATTCTCGCGATTACATATGGTTTTACATAAAGGGCAAAATGATAGATTATATTATCAACACAAATACCGATAATTGAAACGGTGATTTTAGTAAATGTATATGTGGCAATGGCGATCATTACAATTTCGTGAAAGGCGGTACCTCTATCCTTAACGGCAGACATTATGTTTACACCTATTATGCAAAAAGAAAGCAACACCAATAAAATTCCCGTAATGCGCCGTGCAAAAAGCTCGGTATCATAATCGCCATTTGCTTTTCGTTTAACCTGCAACACAGAAAACCTTGTAATTGCAAGTACGGTATAATACGCACCTACCGTAATAAACCACCACGAAGGGTTAAGAAAACCTATAATACAGTTGCAAATTGCATATGCAATATTAAATGCAAGACTTGTATAAGGACTTTTTACAAGATTTAATGCTTTCATTTGATGCCTTTGATCATAGGAATGAGAGCAATCAGCATAATGATACCGAGAAGTCCTATAAGTGTGCCCCAAACGATTTGATTCCACACAAGGCACATACACATACCTACGCCCAAAACTAAAGCGGAAACAATGGCATATATGATGCGGAATATATTTTTTCCATTCAGCTTTGGCAGCTTTTTGTTTTCCATTTTGCACCAAATAAGTGCAGTAACAATGCTAAGCACGATGCCGATGGCTCCGAAAATTACACCCTCTGTGAAGGCGTTCCATTCGGGCAAAAGTGCCATACACATACCGAGCGCGAAAAGCACTCCGCTTACAGTTCCTAATATCAATGCAATAAAACTACTCTTTTTCATTTTGAAATCTCCTTTCATTAAACCAACACTTGTGTTTTTATTGCATTTTTAGTATAATATTTTTTGCTAAAACAAAACAATCACCAATTAAACAACAAGTGTTGGAATAAAAGAAAAAGCGACCATCAGTTTGGTTAAAAATGTTGGGATAATGGAGAATTATTATGAATGTAAAAAACAATAAGCGGCGCAAGGAGTCACAAGAGAAAATCGAACGGGCGTTTATAGAACTGCTGCAAACCCGTGAAATTAAGGACATTACCGTTTCGGACCTTATTAAAATGACAGAGTTGAACCGCAGCACCTTCTATGCAAATTATATTGACATATTTGACCTTGCCGATAAAACGCGAGAAAAGCTCGAAAATGATTTCAGCAATTTGTTTGCTGATTACGATTATTTTAATGAGCACACGGGTGCGCTAAAGATGTTCAAGCATATTAAAGAAAACCAAATTTTCTATAAAACCTATTTCAAGCTGTGTTATGATGACAAACACCTTATTTCGATATATGATACAAGGCGAGCTGAACAAGAACATATTGATAGCAACATTAAGTATCATATTGAATTTTTTAGAAATGGGCTTAATGCTATTATCAAGTTGTGGCTTGCGGGCGGATGTCAGGAATCCCCCGAAGAAATGGCAGAGGTGTTAAAATCAGAATATAGGGGAAGATAAGTGTCAAAACAAAGCGGCATCATAATGGTTTGTAAAAACCAAACAAAAAAGACTTGCTACGGCAAGTTTTTTTGTTTCATCCATTGCGAAAGCAATTGATGATATACACGGCTTTGCCGTGATTTTCTACGGGCAATATCCTGAAATTTAGAACAATATAGATTTGAACCGTCGGAACAGTCAGTCGAGGATGCCTGACCCTACAAATAAAGAATAGCACCTGATTCCAAAATAGAATCGGGTGCTATTTATCTTTTCTCCCTATGAAATAATCAGCCGACACCTTATAAAAGTCACAAAGCTTTATTAAATCTTCTATTTTGAGCTCTGCTCGGCCTATTTCTATATGATTATAGCCTTGTTGGGATTTGTTAATAATTTTCGCAACCTGCGCTTGAGTTAAATCATTATCCTCTCTCAAAGCACGCATACGTTCCCTATAATTCACATTCATCGCCTCACATAATATAAATACCATACTCATAAATTGAGTATTGACATTTACTCAAGAATTGAGTAGAATGTAAAATGAATAATTGCTTATTTTTTGTGGCACACGCAGTTTTAAGCAAAGAATTAAGGAGGAAAAACAAATGTCAAAAAAATCAACAAAAAAAGCGTTGATTGCAAGCGCCCTGTCATTATTGCTTTGCGTATCAATGCTTATCGGAACAACATTCGCTTGGTTTACGGACTCTGTAACCGCAGGCGTAAACATTATTCAATCGGGTACGCTTGACGTGGAAATGCACTGGGCTGAAGGCAAGTTGGATCCTAACGCTGAAGATACTGTTTGGGCTGATGCATCAACAGGGGCAATCTTTAACAACGATAAATGGGAACCCGGCTATACCGAGGTTCGCCACATTAAGATCAGCAACGTTGGCACACTTGCACTTAAGTATCAGTTCAACATTTTTGCAAACGGTGACGTTTCCAATCTTGCAGATGTGATTGATGTTTATTTTGTAGATCCCGCTGTTCAGGTTGCAGACCGCACCGCGCTCGCCGGTGTTGAGCCCGTAGGTACTCTTACCGAGGTTCTTGCAGGTATGCCCGGTAACGCAAGCGGTGATCTTTTGGCAGACGAAGCCGATACTGTCACTCTTGCGCTTAAGATGCGTGAAAGCGCAGGCAACGAATATCAGAACAAGTCAATCGGTTCTGATTTCACCATTCAAATCCTTGCAACTCAGCTGACAAGTGAAAAGGACAGCTTTGATGATCAATATGATGTAAACGCTGAATTCCTGTCGGTTAACGATAGTGCTGCTATTGTTAATAACAACGGTATATTAGGTGAAGCGGTTGTTTTCACCGCTAAGATGCCTTACGGTACTATTAAAGTAACCGTTCCCGCGGGGGCACAGTTGTCTTCTGCCGACATTTCTTCTTTGAAGCTCACCGTAAAGAATGCTGCAAACGGCTATGGCGGTCAGCTCACTGCAAATCAGGTTGCAAACGGTTATGAAATTTATGTAGATGGTGTTGCCGACTATATCAATCCTTTTGTAAATGCTTCCGGTCACAAAATTTACAATTATAACGATATTAAGGTAGAACTTCCTATCGGTGCGGGCAGGAACGATGTAAAGGTATATAAGGATGGTATGATGCCTTCTACCACTTGGGCAAGCTATGATTCCGCTACCGGTGTTGTAACCTTCAGCACTGATTACTTTACGCCTTTCTCTCAGGCAAAGAAGAGCAACATTACCGTTGTTTACACCAAGCTCAGCGAAGCTGAAAAGCAGCTCAACGAAGTTCTTGAAAACCTGACTGCAGGTGACAGCGTTACTATTAACTCTACCGCAGGCAATACGGTATCCGTAAATAACATTGCTGATGCGCTTAACGGTTCCTCTAACATCATTCTTGTTGGTAACGGTGCCGACAATACTACCGTTGCTTCCAACGGTGCTACTGTTACCGCAGATGCCTTGACAGTAAAGGATATGACCATTCAGTCTGTAGGTACTACGACCATTAAGGGTAACAATACCACTATTGAGAACGTTGTGTATCAGTCTGCCGGCACTGACTACGGTCTTACCGTTTCCGGATCCGATACGACTATCAAGAATACAACCGTTGAGGGTGCAATGGCAACTCAGGGATTGCTGCTGATCGCCAGCGGTTCCGATACCACCGCTTCCGTGACTAATGTTTCCGGTCTTACCATTACCGAGGCCGACAGTCTTTGGGGTTTAAGCTCCGGTTTTGTATTCAAGAACATGAACGGCACTACGAACATCACCGATTCCACTATCAAGGTCAAAGGTTCCGCCGTTTCGTTCGGACCGAGCAACAGCACGGTCAGAGGCTATGTAAATGTCAGCAACTCGACCTTCGACAGTACAAGTGTTTATATTTCTACCGTTAAGGCATCAACCTTTGATACCGTTACGTTTGATAACACTTGGAGTGAAGATGCGATTCGTTTTACTGCTGGTGGAGCAACCAATACCTTTACAAACTGTGAGTTCAAGGCTGACCTTGATTTCCAGAGTGCAAACTATGCGAACAAGAATGTAACCTTGACCTTTAATAACTGTACTTATAACGGTGTTGCAATTACTGCAGAAAACATTAAAGATCACTTCGTTTTCAATAATGGCTCGTTTGGTTTACAGAATCGTGATAATCTCACTGTTATCGTTGACGGTGTAACCGTTACACTGTAATTATTTCATAAAGTCCACTACACCTCGTTGGGTTAGAGTGGTTCGCAACTGTTAAAACAAAATCCGTTCTCGTAAGAGGCGGATTTTTGTTTTGTATGATATTCGTTTTTAATTTAAAGCTTTTGTGGTGCGCTGTGTATTGAATTGCAAGAATAATTGTGTTAAAATTATCATATGAGGTGATTTATATGAAGCATTTTTTAATTGTTGTTGATATTCAAAATGATTTTGTGGATGGTACTTTAGGCACTAAAGAGGCAGAGGGAATAATTGCCCCTGCTTGTCGAAAAATTAAAAACTTTGACGGCGAGATTTTTGTAACCTATGACACCCATTTTGATGATTATTTAACCACTGCCGAGGGTGTAAAGCTTCCTGTTACACATTGTATTAAGGGTACTGACGGTTGGCAGTTAAACGGTGACATTCAAAATGCGCTAAAGGATAAAAACTACACCGCTGTTGAAAAGCTGACCTTTGGTTCGGTTGAATTGCCTGAACTTATAAAAGAAGCGGCAGGGGAAGAGGATTTTGATATCACTATTATTGGTCTTTGTACCGACATTTGTGTCGTTTCAAACGCCCTTATTTTAAAGGCAAATTTTTACGATAAAAATATTATTGTGGACAAAAATTGCTGTGCGGGTGTAACAGTAGACAGCCACAACGCCGCCTTAACTACAATGCAAATGTGTCAAATTGAAGTGGTGTAAAAAAATTATTTGAATAAATGCCTCCCTCTGACGAGGGAGGTGTCAAAACAAAGTTTTGACGGAGGGAGAGAAAATGAAAGAATATAATAAATCAAATATCCCTTTAGCAAAGGCTTTGAGAAAAAATATGACTCCTTGGGAACGAAAACTTTGGTATAATTTTTTGAGAAACTATCCAATAAGATTTCAAAGGCAAAAAACGATTGGAAATTATATAGTTGATTTTTATTGTGCAAAAGCAAAATTGGTTATTGAAATTGATGGTGGGGGTCATTATACCGACGAACAAATAAAAAAAGATGAATACCGTACAAAAGAGTTAAAGGGTATGAATTTATCAGTATTGAGAATTTGTAATTTAGATATAGATCGTAATTTTAGCGGTGTATGTGAATCTATAGATTTGGCTGTTAAAGAATCTCTCCCTCAGTCAGCGTTGCTGACAGCTCCCTCGTCAGAGGGAGCCTAGGGTGAATTAGGAGAATAACGTGAATTGTAAAAAATGGTTTTTAAAGAATACAGAAGGCTTAAAGGGTAAAACTGTTGCCGTTTCGGGCAGCACGGGCGGTATTGGTGTGTGGCTTTGCAGGCATTTAGCTGCCCTTGGCGCTGACCTTGTTTTGCTTAACCGAAGTAAAGAAAAAACTGACGAACAAATTTTAAAACTAAAGACAGAATTCCCCAATATTAAAGCCGAATTTATACCTTGTGATTTAAGTGATATAAAATCGGTTAAAGCCGCAACAGATGCTTTAATTAAAAATTGCCCTGATTATTTAATACATAATGCGGGTGCTTACAGCATACCCCGTTATATTACCGACTGCGGTTTTGATAACGTTTTTATGATAAACTTTTTATCACCGTACTATATTACCAAAACGCTTTTACCGTATCTAGAGCAAAAAGGCGGCAGGGTGGTAGCGGTTGGCAGTATTGCGCACAACTATTCTAAAACCAACCCCAAAAATATTGATTTTCGCACCGTTAAAGCCGCAAGCAAGGCCTACGGTAATGCAAAACGCCATTTAATGCTGTCGTTTTATAGGCTTTTTGAAAATGAAAAGGGTGTCAGCCTTTCGGTAGTTCACCCCGGCATTACATTTACAAACATTACCGCCCATTACCCTAAGGTGATTTTTGCAATAATTAAACACCCAATGAAAATTATTTTTATGAAGCCAAAGAAAGCCGCGCTTTGTATTTTGCGGGGGATTTTTGAAAAAACGGAATACGGTTTTTGGATAGGCCCAAGGCTTCTTGACATTTGGGGTCTACCAAGTAAGAAGAAGCTAAAAACCTTTGATAAGGCCGAGGCCGATTTGGTGTTTGAAACCGCTGAGGAATGCTATGGTAAGGTGTTGGATTTCTTGACACGGTAGCGGCATATATGTTAAACTTACAACGGATGTGATGTTTTTATGGATTCATTATCGGCGATAGAAAGACTTGAAGCCTGCCCAATAATTTCGGCTGTGCACGAAAAACAGTTTAGTGATGCGTTGAACGCCCCTGTGGATATTATCTTCTTATTGGAGGGTGACGTTATAACAGTTAACGAAAAAATTGCCCTCGCGCATGAGCACGGCAAGGCGGTTTTGGTGCATATTGATTTAATGAAGGGCATTGGCAAGGATAAATGCGGTGTTGAATTTTTGGCCAAATGCGGTGCAGACGGTATAATTTCCACCCGCGCGCCTTTAATTAAAGCTGCTAAGGAAATTGGTATGCTTACCGTTCAGCGTTATTTTGCGCTGGACAGTCAAGGCCTTGAAAGCATTGCAGAAATGATTGACAGCACCAGACCCGACTTTGTTGAAATTATGCCCGGCGTTATTGAAAAGGTTATTAAAAAGTTTGCAAGCTCCGAAATACCTGTAATTGCAGGGGGTCTTTTAGAAACCAAGGCTGAGGTTACAGCCGCTTTATCAAGCGGTGCGTTAGCAATTTCTACAGGTAAAAAAGAGCTTTGGTATATTTGATTTTTAATAATACGTAAAAAAAGTATTGCAAAACCCCGAAAATATGTTATAATATTTTTTAGAGATTTAGAGTGCATTAATTCTTGGGGATTAGTGCACTCTTTTTTTGTTAAAAATTTTTTCGGAGGAATGCAAAATGGCAAAAACAAACATAGTTGACTGGAAAACAATAACCGATTTCGTAATTGACGCTTTCGTGGGTTACGGAATCCCCCGTGCAGATGCTGAAATCTGTGCTGATGTACTTTTGGAATCTGACAAGCGCGGTATTGAATCACACGGTGTAAACCGCTTTAAGCCTGTTTATCTTGACAGAATTAAGGCAGGCATTCAGCAGGCTGTTACCCAAATGGAAATTATTAAAGAAACCGAAACCACCGCTGTTATTGACGGCCATCACGGTATGGGTCAGGTTATTGGTCACAAGGCTATGAGCATGGCTATTGAAAAGGCCAAAAAGTACGGTATGGGTATGGTTGTTGTTCGCAATTCTTGCCACTACGGTATTGCAGGTTATTACACCACTATGGCCACAAAGGCAGGCTGTATCGGTATGACAGGTACAAACGCACGCCCCTCGGTTGCGCCAACCCACGGTGTTGAGGGTATGTTCGGTACCAACCCATTTACCATTGGTGTTCCTACCGATGAAGCATTTGATTTTAACTTTGACTGCGCTACCTCTATTACTCAAAACGGCAAGGTAGAATATTATGAAAGAATTGGTGAAGAGGTTCACCCCGGCACCATTATTGACCTTGAAGGTAACGCTGTTGAGGGTGATGCAGGCGTTGCTCTTAAAAAGATTCGCGGCGGCACAGCTGCCCTTACAACCCTTGGCGGTATAGGTGAAGACCTTGCAGGCTATAAGGGCTACGGCTTTGCTTTAGCTGTTGAATTTTTCTCATCCATTTTGCAGGATGGCGCTTACGGTAAGGCGCTTGACGGTAAGGATGAAAACGGTAATATCCGCCCTTATCAGTTGGGTCACTGGTTTATTGCAATTGACACTAATCACTTTATGGGTGAAGATGTTGCCCGTCATAAAGCAGGTGACATTTGCCGCAGTATGCGTGCTTCCAAGAAGGCCCCCGGTGCCGAACGCATTTATACCGCGGGTGAAAAGGAATATGAAATCGGCATTGCGCGTGAAAGCGGTGTGCCTATTAACGAATCTGTTCAGAAGGAAATTATAGAAATTCGTGACGAGTTAGGTCTCACTCAGTACAAGTTTCCTTGGGAGGCATAAAATCACCCATATCGTCGTTTTTGCGATCATAGCAGTACCTTTGTACAGCTCCGCTCGCTTAAAACAATGATATGAATGATTTTCTGGTTGAGTTTTAGTATAGGAAGGAATGACGTTTAATGGATATCAGACAGGAATCTTTAAAAAAGCATTACGAATGGCAGGGTAAAATTGAGGTTATTTCCCGCGCGCCCATAAACACACGAGAGGACCTTTCCTTAGCATATACCCCCGGTGTAGCCGAGCCTTGCCTTGAAATCAATAAGGATATAAATAAGTCTTACGAGCTTACCCGCCGTTCAAATTTGGTTGCCGTTATTACCGACGGTACCGCAATTCTGGGCCTTGGTGACATCGGTCCCGAAGCAGGTATGCCTGTTATGGAAGGCAAGTGCGCACTCTTTAAGGCATTTGCTGACGTTGACGCATTTCCCCTTTGCATTAGGTCAAAGGATGTTGACGAAATTGTTCGCACAATTTACTTACTTTCAGGCTCCTTCGGCGGTATTAACCTTGAGGATATTTCAGCACCCCGTTGCTTTGAAATTGAAAGAAAGCTAAAGGAAATTTGCGATATTCCGATTTTTCACGACGACCAGCACGGCACCGCAATTGTTGTTGCCGCCGCTTTAATTAATGCCTTAAAGCTTGTTAAAAAGGAAATTGGCGAAGTAAAGGTTGTTATTAACGGTGCGGGCTCGGCGGGTATTGCCATTGGTAAGCACCTTATGAATATGGGTGTGAAAAACCTTACCTTCTGCGACCGCTTTGGCATTATTTGCGAGGGTGATGAAAACAACAACGTTGCTCAGGAAGAAATTTCTAAGGTTACTAACCTTGAGCATAAAAAAGGCACCCTTGCCGATGCTCTTTGCGGCGCTGATGTATTTATCGGTGTATCAGCTCCCAATCTTGTTAATGAGGAAATGGTTAAGTCTATGGCGCAGGATGCCATTATGTTCCCAATGGCTAACCCCACCCCCGAAATTATGCCCGATATTGCAAAAAAGGCAGGCGCAAGGGTTGTAGGTACAGGCCGTTCCGACTTCCCGAACCAAATTAACAACGTGCTTGCATTCCCCGGCATTTTCCGTGGTGCGCTTGACTGCCGTGCAACCTGCATTAATGAGGAAATGAAGGTTGCCACCTCTTACGCTTTGGCTTCTCTCATCCCCGATGATGAAATTACCGAAGAAAATATTATAGCATCGGCTTTAGATAAGCGTGTAGCACAGGTTGTAGCCGAAGCTGTTGCTAAGGTTGCCAAAGAAACAGGAGTTGCAAGAATTTAAGTTAAATTTTCCACAGCACGCTTATGGTAAAATCGCGTTGTGAATTTTTAGAAAAGGAATTTGTTATGGATAAATCACTAAAAAATGTAAAGCTGTTTTTATTTGATATGGACGGTACACTTTACCTTGGCAATATTCTTTATGATTTTACAATTGAGCTTCTGAATACCATTAGAGAAACGGGTTCAAGATATTTGTTTATGACAAATAATTCCTCAAAAAGTGTTAATGCCTACATTGAAAAGCTTGAAAAGCTTGGTATTAAAGCCGATAAGGATGATTTTATAACCTCCTCACAGGCAACCGCGTATTACCTTAAAAATCACCATAAAAATGCCACACTTTACGTTTGCGGTACCCAGTCGCTTAAGGATGAATTTATAAGTGAGGGCTTTAAGGTTAGCGAAAATATCGATGAGGTTAACTGCATTGTTATGGGAAACGATACCGAGCTTACCTTTAAAAAGCTGTGGGATGTTTCGTATCTTTTAACGGTTAATCCCGATATGCCTTATGTTGCAACAAATATTGATTATGTTTGCCCCACCGAATTTGGCTTTGTACCCGACTGCGGCAGCTTTTGCGATATGATTTTTAATGCGACAGGCAAGCGCCCCGTGTTTATTGGCAAGCCCGAAGCGTTGATGCCCGAACTTGCAATGGCTATGACAGGCTATTCCAAGGAACAAACCGCTGTTATAGGCGACCGTATTTATACCGATATTAAAAGCGGTATAAATGCAGGAACCGTAACCGTTTTGGTTATGAGCGGTGAAACCACTTATGAGGTGCTGGAAAAATCGGAAGACAAGCCCGATTTTGTGCTTAAAAATGCAGGTCTTATGATACCAATGATTAAAGAGTGATAAATTGGGGTTTATCGCTTACGCGAGGTAATAAGTAAGAAGTAATAGTGAAGAGGTTCGGTGTCGCTTCGCGACGGATTAAAATTGTTGATTTTATTAATTTAATTGTATATTCGTAGGGGCGATTCACGAATCGCCCGCCTGTACATAGCTGTAATTTACGGACAATTCGTGAATTGTCCCTACGATGTGCCGCCAATTTAACTAAGCGATAAACTATAATTTGAAATCAATTATAATAATACGGTAAGGTTTTTCTTGCCGTATTATTTTTGCTTTTAGGGCTTATTTTGTTGAATTTATTGGCAAAATATGATAAGATACTTTTGTTATGTGAAAGGAATTGGTTTTATGGTAAAGCATATCATTTTGTGGAAATTAAAGGCCGAATTTAACAATGATGAAATAAAAAAACAAATGAAGGAAAAGCTTGAAGGTCTTTACGGTCAGATTGACGGTCTTTTAGAAATTAAGGTGCAAACCGAAAAGCTTGAAAGTTCTAATGTGGATGTTATGCTTTATTCCGTTTTTACAGATGAAGCGGCGCTTAAAAATTACGCTACACACGAAAAGCACGTTTTTGTGGCCGACAATTTTGTACGCCCCTTTACCGAATCACGTTCCTGTATAGATTATTGCGAAAATTAAGGAGAAATTATGTTTAGCGTTATTTTTGATATGGACGGCACCTTGACCGATACCCAAAGCGTTTGTATTCGCGCGTGGGATTATGCGGGTGAGCTTCAGGGCTTTAAAAATGCAGGCGAAAGCATACCGCATGTTTTGGGTATGAATAAGGACGGCTGGGAAGCCTATCTTGCCGCGCATTATAAGGGAATCGACCTTTTGGCCTTTGACAAGGCAATGCGTGAATATATAATAAAAAGCGGTACACCCGAGCTTAAAAAGGGCGCAGTAGAGCTTTTGGATTTTTTAAAGCAAAACGGTGTCAGAATGGCGGTGGCTTCAGGCTCGGCTAAGTATGAAATCGATTGGAAGCTTGGCGAAACGGGAATACTACATTATTTTGAAGCATTTGCAGGCGGCGATGATGTAGAGCACTGTAAGCCCGCACCCGATGTTTTTTTACTTGCGGCCGAGCGTTTGGGCGCCGATCCTAAGGACTGCTTTGTATTTGAGGATTCTTCGCTTGGAATTAAGGCAGGGTATGCCGCAGGTATGAGGTGCATTGGTGTTGCCGATGTTGCCCCCTTTACCGATGAGGCAAAGGCGATTATGTTTAGGGAATTAAATTCGCTTGATGAAGCTATCCCGATTATGAAGGAATATTTGTAAGCTATGAAATTTGTTGCAAAAAGCTTTAGCGAGCTTTCAGGCTGTGAGGTTTATGAAATCTTAAAAGCACGTGCCAAGGTTTTTATGTTTGAACAAAAAATCTGGTATCTTGATATGGATAATATCGATTATAGGTCGCAGCACCTTTTCTTAGAAGAAAATGGTGAGGTTTTGGCATATCTTCGCGCTTTTTTGGAAGAGAATAGCGAAGTTATACATATTGGCCGTGTGCTTTCGGTTGAGCATAACAAAGGGCTTGGCGCTTCCCTTATGAACAATGCCGTTTCGTATTTCAAACAAAACGGTGTGAAAAGCATTGTTTTAAATTCGCAAAAAACGGCTGTAGGTTTTTATGAAAAGCTTGGTTTTATTGCCGTTGGGGAGGAATTTATTGAAGCGGGAATACCCCACATTAAAATGGTAAAAAGCCTATGAATAAGCTTTTAATTGTTGACGGGCATAACCTGCTTTTTCAAATGTTTTTCGGTATGCCTGCCAGAATTGTAAATAAAGACGGTAAGGCAATTCAGGGAACACTTGGCTTTACGGGTGCGCTTTTAAAAATAATAAAAATGGTAAAGCCCACGCACGTTGCGGTGCTGTTTGACGGCGAACGGCATAACCCACGAAATGATTTGGATGAAAGCTATAAAGCCAACCGTATTGATTATGACACCGTGTCCGAAGAGGAAAACCCCTTTACACAGCTGAACGATATTTATAATGCGCTTGATTTTTTGGGCATTAAGCACTGCGAAACCACCGTTTGTGAAACCGATGATGTTATAGCGGCGTATGCCTTAAAATACGGTAAGAATAACGAAATTGTTATTTCCTCATTCGACAGTGACTTTTTTCAGCTTATAACAAACAACGTAAAGGTTTTGCGTTACCGTGGGGATAACACCCAAATTTATGATACTGAATTTTTCTTTAATAAATTTGGTATTTTGCCCGATTTTTATGCCGATTATAAATCACTTACAGGGGATACAGCGGATAATATAAAGGGTGCTGACAAAATAGGTCCCAAAACCGCGGCCGTGCTTGTTAATCAGTTTGGCGGTGTGGAAAATATAATTGCTAATGCTGAAAAAATTACCAGGCCTTCAATTAAGGCATCGGTAATTGAAAACACCGAAAGAATACGCTTAAACTATAAGCTTATAAAGCTTTGTGACTGTGCCGATTTGCCATTTTGTTTAGAAGAATTACAATATACATACAACGGTACAACCACAAACGAAGTGCTAATAGGAATTGGCCTTAAGTAAAAAGAATAACAACCCGCTTTTGAGAAAAAATAGTTCTTAAAGGTGGGTTGTTTTTATGAAATCACTTTGGCAGGAAAGCGCCGATTTTCAGCATTATGAAGCTTTAAAAGGCAGTCGCAATACTGACGTTTTAATAATCGGCGGTGGAATGTGCGGCATTTTGACTGCTTATTTTTTACATCAAAAGGGTGTAAATTATATCCTTTTGGAAGCTAATAAAATTGCAAATGCTACAACAATGAACACTACGGCAAAAATCACCTCACAGCATGGGCTTATATTTGCCGAAATGATTAAACGCTTTGGTAAAGAAAAAACACAGCTTTACCTTGAAGCCAACCAAAACGCAATTAGCCGTTTTGAAGCCTTAAGCCGTGAATTTGACTGTAATTTTGAAAAAAGCAGTTCGTTTGTTTATTCGCTCAATAATTCAGAAAAGCTTGAAAAAGAGTTTATTGCGTTAGATTCTTTGGGCTTTGGAAGCAATTTTGTAAAGGATTTACCCTTGCCGCTTAAAACGGTTGGTGCAGTAGAGTTTAAAAACCAAGCGCAGTTTAACCCAATAATGTTTTTAAGCGCAATAAGCAAGGGGCTTAACGTTTATGAAAACAGTCGTGTTTTAAAAATTGAAAATAGTACCGCAATTTGTGAAAACGGCAGTGTAAGGGCTAAAAAAATAATTGTTACAACCCATTTTCCGTTTATTGATAAATATGGGTTATATTTTTTAAAAATGTATCAAAGCCGAAGCTATGTTTTGGCGCTTGAAAATGCTCCCGATTATAAAGGAATGTATGTTGATGAATGTGATAATAGGTTATCCTTTCGAAATTATAACGGGTTATTGCTGTTGGGCGGTTACGGACACAGAACAGGCAAGGGTGAGTGCGGTTTTAACAGGCTTCGTGCTTTTGTGAATGAAAAAATCCCTGACGCACAGGAAAAAATTTATTGGGCCACACAGGACTGCAAAACCCTTGATGATATACCCTACATTGGCTATTATTCGCGATTTAAAAACAATTTACTGGTTGCAACAGGTTTTAACAAATGGGGTATGACCTCGTCAATAGTGGCGGCCGAAATGCTTTGTGATATGGTTTTGGGGTGTGAAAATAAATATTGTGAAGTGTTTTCGCCCTCACGTTCAATTTTTAGAAAACAGCTTTTGGTTAATAGCGCTGAAGCGGTAAACGGTCTTGTGGGTTTTTCTAAAAAACGTTGTACGCATTTGGGTTGCAAGCTTAAGTGGAACAAAGCAGAGCATTCTTGGGACTGCAGCTGTCACGGGTCAAGATTTGACAATGGTGGCAATATTTTAGACGGCCCTGCGAATAGAAAGAAAAACGGATAACCCGCATGGGCTATCCGTTTTAAAATTTTCTTGCAAAGGTGCATTTTTTGCAAAGCTCTTCACAGGCTTTTCGGTTTGAAAAGCCGTTATAAATGTTTAATGCGCGGGGTGAATTTATAATTTCACCCAAATTGCTTTCAAAAATGTTTCCAAGGTTTATTTGGCCGTTATTATCTAAACAGCAGGGCACAACCGTGCCATCGCATAAAACACCAATTTGGTCACGAAGTCCGTAGCAAAAGGCGGTTTCACTTTCGGTGGGGCTGTCAATATCGGGCCAGTCGAATTTATCGCCAAACTGAATGTAAAGGTTATCGCCAATTTGCTTGCCGCCGCGGGTATCACGCCATGGGGAAGGGAAGCGGTCTTCAATTTTTTCTAAAATTTCACTGTTAAGCTTATCCTCGCCGCCGCTGTTCCAAAGCCTTAGCACCACAATTTTTTTGCCCTCGGCCGCCTTTGCATAATCAAGGCAGTCGTTAATATAATCACTAAAATTTTGGCCTTGGTTTGCTTCAAAGCTGTGAAGTGAAATAACCGTTTTATAATGCGAATTTGAATTAAGCAAAACTTCACTTTTTTCTTTTAAAAGTGTGCCGTTAGTGGTAATAATTACCTTTAAGCCGTAATTTTCGGCAATTTTTAAAAATTCTTCTAAATTTGGGTGTAAAAGCGGTTCACCCAAAAGGTGAAAATAAACATAATCGGTAAAAGGGGCAACCTTTTTAATAACCGCTGTAAAATCTTTAGTTGTCATTATTTTCGGCAGTCTTTTCGTGCCGGGACAAAAGCTGCAGCTAAGGTTACAAATATTTGAAATTTCAATATAAGCCTTTTTAAACCGTTTCATTTTTTCACCTCGCTTTAGTATTATACAATAAAATAATTACATTTACAATAAAAGTATTTTATGGTATAATATTTATGATTAAACTAACTATTTAAAAGGGTGGGATTTTTCTTGCGCAAGGAACAGTTAACCGATGCTTTGGTAAAACAAATGGAATATGAAAAGCAAACGTCAACCTTTAAAAAGTTTGGCATTGATGATAAGGATGCTTACCGCAGGGATACCACGGTGGATAAGTCTAACATTTGGCGCACACCCTTTGTGCGTGACAGTGATAAAATTTTGCATTGCCCTTTTTACAGCCGTTATGCCGATAAAACACAGGTGTATTCACTTTGGAAAAATGACGACATTACCCGCCGTTTTTTACACGTGCAGTTTGTTTCGCGCATTGCACGTACCATAGGCGGCGCATTGCATTTGAATCAGGAGCTTATCGAATCCATAGCGCTTGGTCACGACATTGGCCACCCTGCATTTGCACATTCGGGCGAAAAATATCTTGACGAATTATACCGCGCCCACACAGGCCGCCGTTTTCTTCATAATATTCATTCTGTTCGGGTGCTTGATAAAATTTATTCCTGCAACCTTACCCTTCAAACCCTTGACGGTATTGCCGCCCACAACGGCGAAATTGAGCTTGAGGAATATTATCCTGCGAAATTATCAGGCTTTGAGGAATTTGACGACATTATGGAAAAATGCGCGCAGGATAGGAATTTTGCCAATAAAATAGCGCCTTCAACCCTTGAAGGCGCGGTGGTTAAAATTTCGGATATTATTGCATACCTCGGCCGTGACCGTCAGGATGCCATAATTTCTAAAACCGTTACCGCTAATGATTTTTATAATGAAGATATTGGCTCGTTAAATTCTGAAATTATAAACAATTTAATGGTTAACATCATTGAAAACAGCTACGGCAAGCCATATATTAAAATGGATAAAAAGCATTTTGCGGCGCTTAAGGAATCTAAAAAGGATAATTATGAAAAAATTTACAACCACGCCGCTAATGATGCACGGCTTGATGTTACCGTAAAGCCTATGATGGCTGACATTTACGGTCAGCTTTTGGAGGATTTAAGGCTTCAAAAAACCTATTCGCCCATTTTCACCAAGCATATAAATTATGTTAAGGCGCTTCGCAACCCGCCTAAAACACCATATGAAAAGAACGAGCCTAATCAGATAGTTGTTGACTTTATTGCAAGTATGACCGACGATTATTTTATTGAGCTGCATAAATATATGTTCCCGAATGCTGATTACCCCGTGGTTTACAGGGGATATTTTGACGATTAAGTGAGAAAAGCCATGTTTGAAAAAATTTTAGATGCTATTAAAGAATTTGATACTATAATTATTCACCGCCACAATAACCCCGATGGCGATGCTTTGGGCAGCCAAATTGGTATGAGGGAAATTATTCAAGAAAATTTCCCCACTAAAACTGTTTATACCGTGGGTGATGGCTCAAAGCGTTACGGCTTTATGGAAGGCAGTGTAATGGATGAAATTGATGACAGCGTTTACGAAAATGCGCTTGCCATCGTGCTTGATACCTCGGCCGCTGCTCTTATAAGTGATGACCGCTATAAAAAGGCCCAAAAAACCGTTAGAATTGACCACCACATTTTTTGTGAAGAAATTTGCGATATTGAGGTTACCGACACAAGTTACGAAAGTTGTTGTGGTTTAGTGACCGAATTTGCAATTGAAAGTGGTCTTAGGCTTTCTAAATTGGCGGCAAAGTCGCTTTACACAGGTATGGTAACCGATTCAGGCCGCTTTAGGTATGACAGCACAAACGCAAACACCTTCCGTTTAGCATCCCACCTTATGAAAGCCGAATTTGACACAAACGAAATCTACGCTCAGCTTTATGCGGACGATTTTTCGTTTATTCGCCTTCGTGCGCAGTTTGTGCTGAAAATTCAGTTTACTGACAAAAACGTGGCTTATATTTATACCACTAAGGAAGAGGCTGAGAGCTATGAAGCCGACACCTTTACAATTTCGCGCGCAATGGTTGGCACAATGGGTGACATTAAAGGGGTTAACGTTTGGGTAAACTTTACCGAAACCGAAAACGGCGTTCTGGCTGAGCTTCGCTCAAATAAATATAATATTAACCCAATTGCCGTTAAATACGGCGGCGGCGGTCACGCAAAGGCAAGCGGCGCCACCCTTAAAAACCGTGATGAAGCAATGCAAATGCTTAACGATTTAAACGAATTAGGAGATTTTGAATGTTAAAAACAAAGCAGGCAATTTTAGATAAAATTAAGGAATACGACAAAATTTTAATTTTCCGCCACTTCCGTCCCGACGGTGATGCCGTTGGCTCAACCAAGGGGCTTCAGGCGCTAATAAAGCTTAATTTCCCCGAAAAAACCGTTTTGCTTCAAAATAAGGATTTTTCGGATTATATGAGCTTTCTGGGGGCCGAGGACGAGCTTTTAAGCGGGGAAGAATATAAGGACGCTCTTGGCATTGTGATTGATACAGGCACCGCGAAGCGAGCCTCTAATCAGGATTTTGCTTTGTGTAAAGAGGTTATAAAAATTGACCACCATATTCCGCTTGAATCTTATGGTGATTTGGAATGGGTTGAGGAAAACCGTTCCTCCGCTTGTGAAATGATTGCCGATTTTTACGACACCTTTAAGGATGAGCTTAAAATTAATACCGAAGCCGCAACCTATATTTATGCAGGAATGGTGACAGATTCGGGTCGCTTCCGTTACCGCGAGGTTGACGGTGAAACAATGCGATTAGCAGGTGTGATGCTGAACCAAGGCATTGACACCGACACCCTTTATGCGCATTTGTACCTTAAGGACATTAAAAACATTAAATTTGAAGCGTATGTTCAAAATAATATTAAGCTTACCGAAAACGGCGTAGCATACATTTTTGTAACTAAGCGTATGAAGAAAAGGTTTGGTCTTTCAAATGAAGATGCCGCCGCTTCGGTAGGTTATCTTGACACCATTCGCGATTCTTTAATTTGGATTGCTTTTATTGAAGGTGATGATGCTATTCGCATTCGCTTCCGTTCACGTTTTGTAACGGTTAGCGAATTGGCCGAACAGTACCGTGGCGGCGGTCACGCTTGTGCCGCAGGCGGTACGGTATATTCAAAAAAAGAAATGAAGCAGGTTTTAAAGGATGCCGACACGCTTCTTAAGAATTATAAAGAAAATAACGAGGGCTGGCTGTAATGAAAATTTTAATAACCAATGACGACGGCATTAACGCACCGGGTATTCGCCTTTTGGCAGATTGGGCTAAAAAATTGGGCGAGGTTACGGTTGTTGCCCCTAAGGTTGAGCAAAGCGCAATGAGCCACGCTATCGATTTTGTAAACCCGCAGGAAATTAAAAGGGTGGAATTTATTGACGGTGTTACCGCCTATTCAATGAGCTCGACCCCTGCTGACTGTGTGCGCTTTGGCGTTTTAGGTCTTCAGGATAAATTTGACCTCGTGCTTTCGGGCATAAATTACGGCGTAAACGTTGGGCAGGATATTGTTTATTCGGGTACCGTTGCCGCCGTTTTCGAGGCCGCCCGTTTAGGTATAAAGGGTATTGCCTTTTCAACCTTCCCACACAGTCAAAAAGAAGCCGCGCAGTATTTTGATATGGCGTATGATTTTATTGTAAGCCAAAACCTTTTTGATGAAACCTTAATTTATAACGTAAATATTCCCGATAAGGTAAGCGATATCAGAATTACACGTCAGGGCTCGCATTATTTTTCGGACGGCTTTGTGCATGACGAAGGAGATATGTACCATCAGGAAGGCGAGCCTGTACCCGACGTTTGCCCCAATGATTTAAACCGTGACACCGTTGCAATTTTAAACCAAACAATTTCGGTTACACCTCTTATTGCTACCCGCACCGACATGGCAGTTTTTGAAAAGTATAAAAGAGATTAAATATGCCTTCTCCAGTAGGAGAAGGGGGACCAACCGAATGGTTGGTGGATGAGGTGAAAAATGTTTTCCTATAATAAGAGTTTGGTATATAATGCTAAAAGTTTGCGAAAAAATATGACTCCTGAAGAAAAACACTTGTGGTATGACTTTTTAAAGAAATTGCCTGTTACCGTTCACCGCCAGCACAATATAGGGGATTATATTGTGGATTTTTATATTGCTTCGAAAAAGATTGTTATCGAGGTGGATGGTTCGCAACATACTGAAAATTTGGGTATGTTAAAAGACGCACATCGAGACCGGGAACTCTCAAAATTAGGTATTAAAGTTTTGCGTTATTATAACAACGAAATCAAATGTAATTTTTCCGGTGTAGCACAAGATATATTGAATAATTTGGAATTAACATTTTTTGATCTAAAATGATCGTTAAATAACGCCTCATCCGTCACCTACAGCGACACCTTTTCCCACCGGAGAAGGCTTTAAGGCAGTTTTTGAAAAGTATAAAAGAGATTAAAAAATGTCAATCGAATACAATAAGAAAAATATATCATTAGCACAACAATTAAGAAAAAATGCAACACCGCAAGAAAACCATTTATGGTATGATTTTTTGGCAAAATATCCAATTAGATTTCAACGGCAAAAGTCAATTGGGAATTATATTGTTGATTTTTATTGTCATAAAGCCAAGCTTGTTATTGAAGTAGATGGTTCACAGCATTTTTCTGAGGATGGAATCAGAAATGATGAATTTCGCACTGAAATTTTGGAAGAGTTTGATTTAAGGGTTATAAGATTTTCTAATAATCAAGTAAATACAAATTTTCGTGGTGTTTGCGAGTATATTGATATGATTGTAAAATCCTCCTTTGATTAAGGAGGGTTTTTGTTTTCATATGCCTCCCTCCGAGAGGGAGGTGGATTTTTGCAAAGCAAAAAGACGGAAGGAGTATACGGAAATTAACAATAATCGGTATTTGATTATAGTCATCGCAACTCTCCTTCAGTCAACTTCGTTGACAGCTCCCTCTCGGAGGGAGCCAATTACAATAAAAGTAAGTACAAAAAAATAACCGCACCCTTACGGGTACGGTTATTTTTATTTAGAAATCAATTAAACAGAAACCAATTGATTATTTGCAGAATTCAATAGTATTTAACTTAACGCGAGTAGCGCCTGAAACAGTAGCGAAAGTGATGGTCTTATTTGAAGATGTATCAATTGTAATTACATCATATTCGCCATTCGCAGAGCTCTTGGTAAGAGTTTGTGCAGTACCGCTGTTAACAGAAACCTTACTGGTCTTAGCCTTGTAACCTGTAACATAAATCTTTACCGAAGTAATATCTGCAGGAACGGTAAAGGTAAATGTACCAACTACTGAGCTTGAACCCATTTTTAAGCAAGCATTACCTTTACCGTCATAAGCATCTTTATAAACCTTGCTCATACCAGTTAAGGATAAGGTGTAACCATTATTGCTTTCGCTGTAAGATGTGCCTGCATCGGTACCGTCTTGTGTTTGGTCACTCTCATCGGTTTTTGCAGCATTATCAGTACCAAACTTGAAGGTTGCGGCTACTGAACCAGCAGGTACAGAACCGCCGCCTTGGTTGTCATCACCAGTTGAAGCAACCGAGAAGGTAGCATCAACGAGATTTAAGGGGAACTGAGAAACGCCGGTGTTATCTTCTTTGATATAAGAAATAGCAGAAAGACCAGCAGTTTTATATGTGCTGTAGGTGCCCATATAAACTTCAGCGCTGTTAAGGTTGGTTACCCAAGCATTTACAGTACCGTTGAAGTAGAACACACTAGAAGATGCTGCATCAAACTTAAGAGCATCCTTGCTATTTGAGTTCTTGTAAGCGGTGAGATACTTTTTGGTGGTACCATCAAGAATATAGAACTTGAAGCCGCCGGTTACTTCTTCAACATAAATATCAGCCGCCTCGTTGGGTTTATCGGTTGAACTGAGGTATCTGCCATCATCCGCACCGGTCATATAGTACATCTTGTTTACAGAGGAATTAGCCTGGAACAAAGCAAATTTATATGCCTTATTAGTCTCAAGAGAGGTTTCAGTGATTTTAAGTTCAACAGGATGTCCGGGGAATTGTTCTACGCCGGTGTTTGTGCCATTAATATAAGAAGCGTTTGAAGCACCAAAGGTTGTGTAGGTGCTGTAGGTACCGATGTATTTGTCAGTACCGTTGAGGTTGCTGATCCAAGCGTTCTTGGTAGCGTCATATGTGAAGGTTGAAGTACCTGCAGCATCAAATTTAAGAGCATCCTTGTTGCTTGAGTTGGTATATACTGTGAGGTACTTCTTAGTTGTGCCATCAAGAATGTAGAACTTGTAAACATCAGTGCCTACGAGTTCAGCATAGTAGTCTACACCTTCATCATAGTTAAGTGTTGTTTTAAGATATCTACCATCATCAGTGCCGTCTGCATAATACCAAGCACCTTTCTTGGCTTGATACATAGCAAGCTTATAAGCTTTGCCGGCTTCCGGTCTGTTGCCTGCAATTACAGGAGCAAAAGCTTCGGTGCTTACAACAGTAAGGGTAATATTGAATGTCTTGGTTTCGGTAACAGTGCCGCACTTAAGTGTTGCAGTAAGTGTTGCGGTAGCAGAAGCGGTAGGCATTGTAATTGTAAGCTTGCTACCATTTACAACAACAGCAGCGTTATTAGATGCCCAAGTAATTGTTACATCATCATAAATGGTACCCTTTGTAGTAAGGTCAATTTCTGCGTCAACAAAGAATTCGTCAGATTCAATTGAAAGACCTTCTTTTTCAGCAGCAACCTTGTCAGCAGGCTTAATAGAGTTTGCATCTACAACAGTACCGAGGTGTGCAACATAGTTGCCCTGTGCAGCGTACTTATATTCGCTAGGACGCATATCAGTGTTAGTGCCATAAGTACCTAAGAAATAATCTAACGGGCCAGTTTGAGCGTTCTTAGTAAGGTTGATGATGGGAGCATTTTCAAGAGAAGCATCAAGCTTAAATGCAACAGCGGGCTTGGCTGTTGAAATCTTTGAGTTGCAGTATCCGGTATCAGATACATAAGCTTCAATATACTTTTTGGTGTTGCCATCCATGAAGTATAGGTAATAATAGCCTTGAGCATTAGCAGCTTCAAGATAAACGTCAACAGCAGAATTTAAATCGTTTGAAGTGTTGATGTAATAGCTTCCTGCGGTACCATCAAAGTAACGGTATTCACCGTTGCCGGTATGAGTATAGAAGAATTTATAAGCCACACCGGGAACAGGGTTAGCTGCGTTCTGGGGAACAACACTTGACTTCTTAGCAAGGTTGAATTCGATAGTCTTTGTCTTTACAACAGTGCCTAAGGTGAAGGTACCTGTAATGGAAGCCTTGGTAGCTTCAGACTGAAGTGTAATCTTAGCCTTGCCATCTTCAATTACGATAGCATCGCTGTTAGAAGCCCAAGTAATTACAACATCTTCATAGGTATTACCCTTTGAAGGAAGCTCAATGGTCTTGTTAAGAGCAATATCCTTATCGAACTTAACTTCGTCCATTTCAAGCTCAACCATCTGAGCGGGGGTTCTTTCAATCTTCTTGCCATACTTGAAGGGGGTATCAGAAACAGGGTTAAGATAGATAGCGCCGCTGTACATTACAACAACACCTGTAACATCAGCAGAGTAGCCCTTCTTCTTGCCGTGTTCGGTAATAATGCTTTGCTGACCCTTGTCAGTAACGCTTGCGGGGCAGTCAGTAGCATATACACGGAGGTAAGAGGTAAGACCTGCAAGTCTGAAGTTCATATACATTGACTTTTCAGCAAGGTCTTGGTCGGTAATTTCAACGCCCTTAATGGTAACGAGCATACCGAGCTTATCGGTTAATGCCTTATCCTTAAGAGAGGTAGCTGCCTTATAGGTAGCAGTAATGTCAAGAGGTGTAAGGTCAACAACATTTGTATCAAGAACATTTACAGAAGCGTCCTTGATTTCGTGTGTGCCTGAGTAGATATCCTTAGTACCTGTAACAGATACTAACATACCCTTTTTAAGACCTAAGTCTTTAACAAGGTCCTTGCTGTCAGCCATAGAGTAGATGTAGTAACCACCCTTGTTGTTAACGTCGTGGAGGTAAAGAGTGTTGTACTTGTTACCTTCAGAGGGAGCGTGAACAGCAGCGATGTAGCCTTCTACAACAACAGCCTTGCCTGCTTCCATAGCCATATATTCATCCCAGCTGGAAAGAACATACTTAGGAACCTTAAGCTCGAAGGTGAGGGTAGAGGTCTTGCCGTCGGGGTCGGTAATGGTAGCGGTAAGCTTGTAAGCAATGTCTACCTTGGTTTTTTCGTTAAGGTCAATAGTAACCTGCTTGTTTGCCTCATCAGCGATAACCTTGATGTCTTCACGGTCGGTGGTCCAGGTAACCTTGTAAACAACGCCACCCTTCATTACTTGAGAAACCAATGTGTAGTCAGCAGCGGTTTCGGTTTCGGTGAGGTACTTTTTGTACATGTTTTTGAGATATGCCGTAGCATCTTCAACGTCATATACAACTTGTGTAGGGGTTGATTCATTATTAACGGGGGTCTTGTCGTTATTGCCGCAAGCAGCAAAGCAAGTCAAACAAAGAATAGCCGCAACAATGAATGCTAAAAGTTTTTTCATTTGAAACTCCTCCTTTTTAAATTTTATCAATGGAATTTAACATCATCCATTGTAAGTAATATGATTTGACAGTCACCGTCGTAGGTGTCAACTACACCCTTAACGTCAATGGTCTTACCTTCAAAGCGGTCAGCCTTAATAACATTGCCGTTTTTGTCGGTCAAAACCTCGGTGCGAACGGTAATTTGTGTATTACCTGAACGGCAGGTAATGGTCATAGCACCATCGTGGTCACCGCCGTTATTGGTGGTATAAACGCTCTTTACGGTAAGGTTCTTCATTGAAATGGTAGAACCAATCGCAAGGTCTGCGTAATCATATTCTTTAATTTTTTCTTCTTCGCCTTCAACAACAGTTACCTCAACCTTGCCCTTGGCAAACTTTTCGGCACTTGTTTCAACGAAGGCTGCCTTTGCGCCTTTCTCAATAAGCATAACCTTACTTTGATCGGTGGGGTTCATCATATCATAGTCAAGGTCGGCTATCTGATATGAATCGCCTGCTTCGTAATACTGCATAGAACCAACAATTCTTACCTTGTTGCCGGGCTGCAAAATGTCAGCAAGGCCGTATTTAACGCTAAAGCCGTAGTACACAGCAATGCCGTGGTACATATTGGTTTCTTCATCGTAAGCCTCAACATAAACCTGCTGGCCCTTGTTCTTTGTAATTACGCCTGTAAAGGCAACGGTTTTATTCTGGTATTTTTCGGGGTTTGCGCGAAGCTCCTTTAAAGTAAGCTCAATACAACCGCCATAGTAGAAATTGGGGTCTTTCTCACCGGAATAAATATGTTTTTTGTGGGCTTTTGCCTGATCAATTGCTTTTATGCCCAACTCACCGTATTTTGATGAAGAGGTAGCCGAAGCAATTGCTAAGCCTTCCTGCAAAAGCTCCAGGTTAAGGTTGCGGTATTCGCCGCCTTCTTCGTCTTGATACCAAACCCAAAGAAGATACCTTTCGCCTGTCGAGTCAGCGTTCCAGCCGCTGTCCTCGCTTTCAATTACAATGCTTTTTGCATTTGAAAGCTTTTCCTTTGTGAAGTTGGAAGCAGTTTTGCCCCATTCTTCAATTTGGCCTGTAGATTCGGGTGTATTAACCGCAATGTAACGGGCCTTAATAACGTCACCGTCGAACGATGCATCGTCAATGTAGAAGTGGGTAGTGTCACCGTCAATGAGCTGTTTTACCTTAACCTCAACGGTTTTGTTGGCGCCGTTTAAATCAAGCTTCACTTGTGAAGCATAATCGATAAAGTCGCCCTTGTCACCGTTACCTGCGGGCTTTTCGCCGCAGGCAACGAGAGAGGTTAAAACAACACATATCAACAAAACTATCGCACTGATTTTTTTAATGTTGTTCATAATTTTTAATCAACCTTAAAAATTTATTAAGACATATATTCGCATTCAGCAACAGCATCCTTGAATGCCTTGTCGATCATAGCGTCAACGTCCTTAGCGGTCTTGTACTGAACCATGCAGTACTGGAGAAGCTGACCAACCTGGTCACGAGCTTCAGAAGAACCGTTGAATGCGGGAGATACGAAGTATGCATCCTTCTGTTCAAGACAGGTCTTAGCAGAAAGAGCAGTAATGTTGTCGCCACCGTTTGCGTTCTTGATGAACTGTGAATATACAGGATGATCTGCAACAGATTCGATTACAGGAACGTAACCTGAAGTCATTGAGAATTCAGCCTGGAATTCAATGTTAGTGGTGAGGTACTTAACGAAGAGGAAGGAAGCAAGAACTTCCTGCTCGGTGCCGTTGAAGATGCAGAGTGAAGGACCCTGAGAAATAACCTTCTTGTTAGAAGCGTCAGCCTGAGGAATGGTGGTGATGCCTACATCAAAAGGATATTTGCCGTTAGCATCCTTGGTAGGACGCTGATAAGAAGCACCTGCAGATGAACCGATACACATGTAAGAACGAGCTTCGCCTGCCTTCTGGTTGGTGAAGAGACCTGAAGTGTAAGAACCGTAGATTTCTTCGGTGGTTACATAGCCCTTCTTGTGCCATTCAGCAAAACGCTTAACGAAAGCCTGGTTTTCCTTGGTGTCAAAGAGGAAGCGGTCGCCTGTTGCTGAGGTGTAGGGGGTCTTTAACTGTTCGGTCATGGTGATGAACCAGTTAGCTTCAGAGTCATAACCTAAGGGGATGCAGTCGGGATCGATTTCAAGAATCTTCTTGCAAACAGCTTCCATTTCGTCCCAAGTGGTAGGAACCTTTAAGCCGTGCTTGTCAAAGAAGGTCTTGTTGTAGTAAAGAACTTCGGTAGACTTTGAAAGAGGAAGAGTATGCATCTTGCCGCCTTCAAATTCCTTACCTTCCTGATAGTAAGCATCGATAAAGTCATCGATCTGAGCATCAGTGAAGCCAAGGGTTTCGGTTGTGCCGTCTGCGCGCTTTACTTCTGCTTTGCTGGAGATAAGCTCATCAAGAGTTACAACAGCACCTGCAAGGTTGTAAAGTGCAACGTGGTCGGGGTAGCAGTAAGCAATGTTAGGCTGATTGCCAACGGTAAGCTCGGTTGCGATCTTGTCGCGAACGTCGTCATAGCTACCTACCTGTGAGTGTGTGATTTTGATGTTGGGGTAAAGTTCGTTGAACTTTGTGATGTACTTATCAAGTACAGTGCGGAGGTTTGCACCCATGGTGTGGTAGAAAGTAAGCTCTACTTCGCTGCCGTCATAGGTAGCACCTTCGCCAAGTTCAAATTTTTCTTGGTTGTTATCACCGCAGCCAGCCATGCTAACACAGCCGAGAAGAAGGGTTGCAACCAAAAGGAGTGCTACAAGAATTTTTTTCATTTGGTTTCTGTCCTTTCGAAAAAATATTTTTATGTTGTTATGGTTAAAAGCAGGATTAGCTTACCCAATATCACCTTTCCTGCTTGAAACGCTTATAACCTTTAATTAGCCCTTAATACCGCTACGGGAAACGCCCTTCATAATGTACTTACGTAAGAAGAGGAATACCATAAACAAGGGGGCTGATACGATAGCAACTGCAGCCATCTGAACAGGAATATCGACCTGACCGCCTTCGTCAACGGCGCTGAATTTTCTCAAGCCGTTGGTAACCAGCCAGTATTTTTCACTGTCTGCAACAAGGTTAGGCCACATATAAGTGTTCCATGAGCCCATCATCTTAAGAATTGTAATTGAGATAAGGGTGGGCAGTGCTAACGGAATCATAACCTTCCATAAATACTTAAGGTCGCTTGTGCCGTCAACCTTAGCGGCTAAATATAGCTCGTTAGGAATTTGCATAAAGTTTTGCTTAAGAAGGTAAATGTAGAACACACTTACAAGGAAGGGAACAATCAAAACAGTGAAGCCGTACTGCTCAAGATTTAACCAGCCGAAATCGTTAACTGTTTTGTAGTTTGTGATTGTGAACAATTCACCGGGAATCATCATTGTTGCTAAAAGTGCGGCAAACATTGCGTTTTTGCCCTTGAATTCAAGACGGGCAAAGGCAAATGCCGAAAGCACGGTGATAACAAGTGATAAAATGGTGGAAACCACACCAACAAAAACGGTGTTACCGAAAAGGCGACCAAGGTTTGCGGTGTTGAAGGCTTCGACGTAGTTTACAAAGTCAAAATTCTTTGGAAAAAGGGTGGGAATTGCTAACATATATTCATCCAAGGTTTTAACGGATGAAATAAGCATCCAATAAAAAGGGAAAAGAATAACGAAAGCAACTGCAAAAAGGAACAAATAAAGGAAAAATTGGCTTACGACCTTCATAATCTTCTGGCCAACGACTACCTTATGCATGTCCCTTTCCTGCATAACCTGCAAAGTTGAGTTATTAGACATTCAAAAGGCACCTCCTTAGAAATGGGTCTTCTTCTTGCTGACATAAAGGTTGATCATTGTAACAATGAAAATTATGCCGAACAAGATGAGAGCCGCAGCCGATGCACGACCTTGCTGATTTTTAATTGAATCGTAAATGTAACCAACCATTGTATTAAGGCGACCCGCATCACCTGCAGGGCCCATGGTAACGTCAAATATACCTACAATGCTTGAATATTCCTTAAAGCCGCCGATAAAGCCTGTAATAACAACGTAAGCAATCATCGGGGAAAGAAGCGGAACGGTAATTTTGGTTAATACACGCCATTTCGGTGTGCTGTCAATCTTAGCAGCGTCATAATATTGCTTATTAACGCTTTGAAGACCGCCAAGTAAAATCAAAATCTTGAAGGGTAACGCATTCCAAACAATGTAAACAACCATAACGGTTATATTTGCCCAATAGCTCGAGCCTGCATTTATCCAGTTGATAGGTTCAACACCGAAAATGCCGAGGAAGTTGTTTATAATACCTGCGGTGGTGATGATTTGCTCTTCGGAAGAAATGTTACCTACAATGTTAAACATTGCGGCAAATACCATACCGATAGCAATTGAGTTTGTAACATAGGGCAAAAAGTAAATCGTTTGAAGTAATTTTTGGAAGGGCTTAATTGCGTTAAGACAAACCGATATGAGAAGTGCTAAAATTGTTGAAAGCGGAACAGTAAGAACGCAAAGAAGCATAGTGTTCTTAAGGCAGGTAACAAAGCCCTTGTACTGAATAACCTTTTCGAAGTTACCAATACCAAATTGGAAGGTTTGACCACCAATACCTGCGAGAGAGCTGTAATTTTCACTGAAAGCCATTATAAGTGTGTTAATAATGGGCCAAACGGTGAAAACTAACAGCAATACGATAGCGGGGGAAAGATAAATCCACGCTTTCCATTGATGTTTATTTTCAACCATATTTCATACTCTCCTTAAAAATAAATTCTTTCTTCAGTTTCTTTATCGAAAATGAATACCTTATGGGGTACGAGTGAGTATGAAACGGTTTCCTGACCTTCGGCAATAGTTTTAACATATTCAGAGCTTACTATTGAACGGATAACAGGGTTTAAGGAAGCTGCATTTGTTGAAACAATGCTTACGTCACGGCCCATAACTTCAACGTTGTTAAGGTGGCAGTGAAGCTCGCCCTTGTCAGAAGGAATAAAGCCTTCGGGACGAATGCCAACGTAAACGTCACGGTCGTCAATGCCGTTAACATCTAAAACAGCATCCTCGCCTATGTAAAGCTTGCCGCCCTGTACCTTACCTTCAAACACGTTGATGGGAGGAGTACCAAGGAACTTGGCAACGAAAAGGTTTGTGGGGTCATCATAAATATCCTGAGGTTTGCCAACCTGCTGAACAACGCCAAGCTTCATAACAATAATCATATCAGAAATGCTCATTGCTTCTTCCTGGTCGTGTGTTACGAAAATGGTGGTAATGCCGGTTTCCTTCTGGATGCGGCGGATTTCTTCACGGGTTTGAAGACGAAGACGGGCATCAAGGTTTGAAAGCGGTTCGTCCAAAAGAAGAATTCTTGGCATTTTAACAAGCGCACGGGCAATTGCAACACGCTGCTGCTGACCGCCTGATAACTCGTTAGGCTTTCTTTCCATAAGGTCGTCAATCTGAACAAGACGTGCAACCTCGTAAGCGCGTTCAATCATTTCGTTTTTGGGAAGCTTGTCCTTACCTGTAAGGTTTTGAAGAGGGAAAAGAATGTTTTGCTTAACAGTCATATGCGGATAAAGCGCATAGTTCTGGAAAACAAGACCAACACCTCTGTTTTCGGGAGAAACATTTGTAACGTCCTCTTCACCGAAGAAGATTTTACCTGATGAGGATTTTTGCAAACCGCTTATCATGTAAAGGGTTGTACTTTTTCCGCAGCCTGAAGGGCCTAAAAGTCCAACAAGCTTACCGTCGGGAATGGTAAGTGTAAAATCGTTTACAGCGATTACTTCTTCATTGGATTTTTTGTTTCGGCTGGGAAAGATTTTGGTTAAATTTTGCAATTCGACTTTCATATAACCGAACCTCCTTAAATATTTATGATTAAAATTTTTAACAAATTAAACCCAAAATTAATAGGTGGCACGCTCCACCATTTTTGCGTGCTGTTCTTCCTTGTATTTAATTAAGTCAGCCTCAGTTTCAAAAATAAGCTGGCTTGCAAGGTCAACCGTTACCGTGTCTGATAATAAATCGTGCAGGGCCTGACGAGTATTTTTTGTTGCAACAAGCGAAGCAATTTGCGCAACGGTAACAATCAAAAGCATTGCTACGCCGAAAATACCCGCATTTGCAAAAACAACAAGAATAACCGAGAAAACCGGAAGCATAATTTCAAAGGTGTATTTACCTAAAACCGAACGCACAAAAAGCTGAACGGGGGTAATTTTAACACCGTTGGTGCGCATAACGGCAATTCCAAAAATCTTTTTACCTAACGTCTGTCCGTTTTTAAGAAATAGGGGAATAATAAATTCCCACAAAAGCACGGCAAAGAAAATGCCTAAGGCTGTAATTGTTATTATGAGATTGTACACCAAGGAGTAGGCTTTTAAAACCTCGGGGTCCTTTTTAAAGGCTTCATCGGCTTTGGCGTAAACTGCTTTTTCTTCTTCAGAAAGCTTTTCAAAATCTTCAAGTGATATATCGGCAATACCGTATTCCTCATAATACTTTGTTTCAAGAGCCTGAAGATTGTCAACCTTTTTGTCAAAGCTAACTATACCCGAAACAATAGCCGCGAAGCCTGCAGCCAGTGTGATTATAAGAATAATATCAAAAAGATAAGCCGAAAACCTTTTCCAAACGGTTGGTTTTTGTAAATCATAAATCATTTTAAAATAACCTTTCAAGGTAACTATAATATATATAATAAATATACATATATGGGCGCTATGAAAGCACTATAAATCATAACACATTTTTCGGCAAAAAACAACCTTTTTTAAGGTATAAAATTAAAAAAATATATTTTTATATATTATATATATATTCAAGCGATTTTTTCTTGACATATAGCACAAGTCTAATATAAAATAAAAATATATAACCCAATTTGGAAGGATGCAAAATTATGGATGTTAAGAATATTTTAGCCAAATGCGACCACACCTTATTAACCCAAACAGCTACTTGGGATGACATTAAAAAGATTTGTGATGACGGTATGAAATACAACACTGCTTCTGTTTGTATTCCGCCTTATTTCGTAAAGCAGGCAAAGGAATATGTCGGTGAAAAATTGGCAATTTGCACCGTTATCGGTTTTCCGAACGGCTACAATACTACAGCCGTTAAGGTTTTTGAAACCAAGGATGCCATTGCCTCGGGTGCTGATGAAATTGATATGGTTATAAACATTGGCGCGCTTAAAGCAGGAATGGATGATTTTATTGTTGATGAAATTAAGGAAATAAAGGCTGCTTGCGGCGACAAAATTTTAAAGGTTATTATTGAAACCTGTCTTTTGAATGAAGAAGAAAAAATCCGTATGTGTAAAAATGTAACCACCGCCGGTGCGGATTATATTAAAACCTCTACAGGCTTTTCCACTGCAGGCGCTACCCGCGAGGATGTTAAGCTTATGGTGGAAAACGTTGGCAAGGGTATTCTTGTTAAAGCTGCAGGCGGAATTTCGGGTATTCAGGATGCTGAGGATTTTATAAACCTAGGGGCTGACCGTTTGGGTACAAGCCGTGTTGTTAAAGCTGTTCAGGGTCTTGAGGGCTCGGGCTATTAATTTGAAAGGAAGAAAAATATAATGTCTACACCTACTCCTCATATATCATCAAAACCGGGCGATTTCGCCAAAACCGTTTTAATGCCTGGCGACCCGCTCCGCGCTAAGTATATTGCCGAAAATTTTTTGGAGGATGCTGTCCTTGTAAACAACGTTCGCGGTGTTCAGGGTTATACCGGTTTTTACAAAGGCAAGCGTGTTTCAGTAATGGCTTCAGGTATGGGTCAGCCTGCAATCGGCATCTATTCCTACGAGCTTTATAATTTTTACGATGTTGAAACAATTATCCGTGTCGGCTCCTGCGGCTCCTTCTCGCCTGACCTTCACGCACGCGACATTATTGTTGCTATGGGTGCTTGCACCAACGGCAACTATGCTTCACAGTATAACCTTCCCGGTACATTTTGCCCCATTGCCGACTTTGATTTAGTTCGCCGTGCTGCTGAGGAATGTGAAAAAGCAGGCGTTAACTACCGTGTTGGTAACATTTTTTCATCGGATATGTTCTATGACGATGCAAATTCGGGTATGCAGTGGGCAAAAATGGGCGTTTTGGGGGTTGAAATGGAATCGGCCGCCCTTTACTGCAACGCTGCACGCGCGGGTAAAAAGGCGCTTTGCATCTGCACTGTAAGCGATTCCTTTATTTATCCCGAAGAAAATACCACTGCTGAGGAAAGACAAAATTCCTTCACAAAAATGATGGAAATTGCCCTTGAATTAGCATAAAAAGAGGAAAGTTTTTTATGTCAAAAAGAGTGTTTTTAATAGTGCTTGACAGTATGGGTATAGGTGAAATGCCCGACGCTGGCGAATGGAAGGACGAAGGCAGCAATACCTTAGCTTCTATCAGACAGCACGAAGCCTTTAACTGCCCAAACCTTGAAAGGCTTGGCCTTTTTGCAATTGACGGTGTGGGGGGTAATAGGGTAGAGCCTATCGGCGCTTACGCCCGTATGTTTGAAGCCTCAAAGGGTAAGGATACCACCATTGGTCATTGGGAAATTGCGGGCGTTTATTCGCCCAAAGCCTTCCCGACATATCCTAATGGATTCCCTGAAGAAATTGTATCGGAATTTACAAAAAGAACGGGCCGTGAAATTCTTTGCAACAAGCCTTACTCGGGTACTGACGTTATAAGGGATTATGGCGACGAGCACCTAAAAACAGGCAAGCTTATTGTTTACACCTCGGCTGACAGTGTTTTTCAAATTGCCGCCCATGAGGATATTGTTCCCGTTGAGGAATTGTATAAATATTGTGAAATTGCCCGTGAAATGCTTCAGGGTGAGCACGGTGTGGGCCGTGTTATTGCCCGCCCGTTTTATGACAAGCACCCCTTTAAGCGTTCACCCAAAAGGCACGACTATTCACTTTTACCGCCCGAAAAAACAATGCCGTCTGTTTTAAAGGCTAACGGCTTTGAAACCATTTCGGTTGGTAAGATTTTTGATATTTTTGCGGGTCAGGGCTTCACCGAAAGTAATCCGACTGTAAGCAACAGCGACGGTATGGATAAAACCTTGGCTATAATGGAACGTGATTTTTGCGGTCTTTGCTTTACAAATTTGGTTGATTTTGATATGGTTTACGGCCACCGTAACGATATAGAGGGTTATGCTAAAGCTATGACCGAATTTGATATCCGCTTAGGCGAGGTTTTAGGTAAACTGAGGGAAGATGATTTGCTTATTATTACTGCCGACCATGGCTGTGACCCCAAAACCCCTTCAACCGACCATTCGCGTGAATACACCCCAATGCTTGCATACGGTAAAAATATTAAAGCGGTCAATTTGGGTGTGCGTGACAGCTTTGCCGATATTGGCAAAACAGCTTTGCAGTGGCTTGGTGTTGAGGATAATGACCTCTTCGGCGAAAGCTTTTTAAAGGAGATTACAAATGACTGATAAGGAACTTATGGAAATTGCGGTTAAGGCCCGCGAAATGTCATATTCACCCTATTCAAACTTCCGTGTTGGTGCCGCACTTTTGGGGCTAAGCGGTAAGGTTTATACGGGCTGTAATGTTGAAAATGCAGGCTATACTCCCACAAACTGTGCCGAAAGAACGGCTTTGTTTAAGGCAATAAGTGAGGGCGAGCATGAATTTACTGCAATTGCCATTGTCGGCGGTCTCGGCGATACGCTTAACGACCTTTGTGCCCCCTGCGGTGTTTGCAGGCAGGCACTTTCGGAATTTTGCGATAATAGTTTTCGCTTTATATTAGGTAATCCTAAAGAAATTAAGGTTGTAACCATGGGAGAAATTTTACCCTATTCCTTCGGCAAGGGGGACTTAAAGCTATGAGAATGTTTGATATTATTAAGAAAAAGCGTGACGGCGGCGAGCTTTCAAGTGAGGAAATCACTTGGTTTATTGAAAATTATGTAAAGGGCGAAATTCCCGACTATCAGGCTGCGGCGCTTTGTATGGCTATATACTATAAGGGTATGACCATTGATGAAACCACCGCTTTGACCTTTGCTATTCGTGATTCGGGTGATACGCTTGATTTTTCTAACATTAACGGTCTTAGGGTGGATAAGCACTCAACAGGCGGTGTAGGTGACAAAACAAGTCTTGTTGTTACCCCAATTGTTGCTTCCCTTGGTGTAAAGGTTGCTAAAATGAGCGGCCGCGGTCTTGGTCACACAGGCGGTACAATTGATAAGCTGGAAGCAATTCCCGGTTTTAGAACCGATATTCCCACCGAAGAATTTGAGGAAATTGTTAATAACGTTGGTATTGCAATTGTGGGTCAAAACGCAACACTTGCCCCTGCCGACAAGCTTTTGTATGCTTTAAGGGATGTTACCGCAACGGTTGACAGTCTTCCCCTTATTGTTTCAAGCATTATGGGCAAAAAATTAGCAGCCGATGACGACTGCATTGTTTTGGATGTTAAAACGGGTAGCGGCTCGTTTATGAAAACGGTTGAAGACAGCCGTGAGCTTGCACAGGTTATGGTTGATATCGGCCGTCGTGCAGGCAAAAAAATGCGCGCACTTATTACCGATATGGACAGACCGTTAGGTAATGCCATCGGTAATTCGCTTGAGGTTATTGAAGCGATTGAAACCCTTAAAGGTAACGGACCCGAGGATTTAACCGAGCTTTGCGTTGCTTTAGCATCTCATATGCTTTCTCTTGCTGAAAAGGGCACCTATGAAGAATGCAAGGCCAATGTTTTAAGGGTTATTTCTGACGGCACAGCCCTTAACACCTTTGCAAAAATGGTTGAAGCTCAGGGCGGTAACAGCGACTGGATTTTAAACCCCGAAAAATTCCCGAAAGCCAAGTGCGAAAAGGCTGTTGTTAGTGAAAAATCAGGTTATATTACCCGTGTTGACACCGAAGGCTACGGTATTGCAAGTCTTTTACTTGGTGCAGGTCGTAACACTAAGGATGATGTTATTGACTTTGCCGCAGGTATTTACCTCAACAAGAAAACGGGCGATTATGTGAATAAGGGTGATGTTATTGCAACCCTTTATACCGAAAAGCCTGACACCTTTGAGGCTGCCGAAAAGAGACTTATTGCCGCAACCGTTATGGATGATATAAAACCGCAGGAAATGCCACTTGTTTTAAGTGTGGTAGAATAGGAATGTAAAATGGCTAAATTATATTTTAAATACGGGGCAATGGGGTCTTCAAAAACCGCAAATGCCCTTATAACAAAATTTAATTATGAGGAACGGGGAATGAAGGTTTGGCTTATAAAGCCTTCAATTGATGACCGCGACGGCGCAAATGCCGTTAAGTCACGCATTGGCCTTTATGCCGAGGCTTATGTTGTAACACCGGATAAAAATTTGGTTGAAGAATATAAAAAGCATAGCGATATTGATGTTATTATTGCCGATGAATGTCAGTTTTTAACACCCGAGCAAATTGACGGGTTAAGAAAAATTGTTGATGAATTTGATATTCCCGTTTTGTGCTTTGGTCTTCGTACCGACTTTTTAACGCATCTTTTCCCGGGCTCGCGCCGTCTTTTTGAGGTG
The DNA here is from genome assembly GCA_015066005.1 of Oscillospiraceae bacterium. Lineage (GTDB taxonomy): Bacteria > Bacillota > Clostridia > Oscillospirales > Acutalibacteraceae > UBA737. Next base: position 8,016 of record SVPF01000022.1, on the reverse strand, counting down.
GCCGATTCTATAAGCGAAATTAAAACCATTTGCACCTGCGGAAAAAAAGCAATTATAAATGCAAGAATTGATGAAAACGGCAGGGTCGTTACCGCGGGTGACCAAATTTTAATCGGCGGTAATGATTCTTATGTTGCAATGTGCCACAGCTGCTGGCAGGCCCAAATTAAAAAGCAAAAAGAAGGCAAATAATTTGAAAAATAAAAAGCGTTTATTTTTATTTTTGGCGGCGGTGCTGCTTATTTTAGCGGTGCCAGTTGTTTTCTTGCTGGAGTATTATAACCTTATCCCCAAAAAGAGCTATACTGCTGAGGATTTTGATATTGAAACAATCGAAAGCACAGTTGATTATGACGGTGACGGGGTTGATGATTACCGCGATATAATGCTTGGCGCCCGACAGGATGCGAAAAACCGCCCCAAATACAAAAGCGAATATTATGCAAATGCCTTCCCGCCCGATAATATAGGTGTTTGCACCGATGTTGTATGGCGCGCCTTTAAAGCGGCCGGGTATGATTTGAGGGCAATGGTTTCAAAGGATATTTCGCAAAACACTAAGGATTACCCAAATGTGCAAAAGCCCGATGATAAAATTGACTTTCGCCGTGTTAAAAATTTAAGGGTGTTTTTTGATAAATACGCTACCGTTTTAACAACCGATACCGAAAAAATCGACCAATGGCAGCCGGGCGACATTGTAATTTTTAATAATAACACCCACATTGGCATTGTGTCGGATAAGCGAAACCGCGACGGAAAGCCTTATATAATACATAACGGCGGTCAACCAAACAGGGAAGAGGATTATCTTCCAAGAACAAAGGTCGTGGCGCACTATCGCTTTGATGCCTCACTTTTATCAGATGATTTTTTAGAAAAATGGCAAAATTAAAAGAGGCAGTTATCTGCCTCTTTTTCTTACATCATCAATAAATACCCTAATCTCTTTTTGCTGTGGCTTTGTTAAGTAGTGGTATGCTGTAATTACATTTTTTTCGGTGTTGGAAAGGGTGAAGGGAAGGTCGATTTCATCATTTTTTTCTTCGGGCTGTGAAGTGGGGCCGTAAAGCTTTTCGGCAATATTGCCTGAGGTCTTAAAAACATATTTATCCGGTTTACCGGGTGAAAAAATCAACTCTTCATCAGGTGTGATAGACTTACCGTAAACAATAAGGTTTGGGTCAACATTAAGCGCTTCGGCAATTTTAAGTGCCATATCAACCTTTATATTGCCCTCACGCTCCATTTGGGAATAGGTACTGGTTTTAACTCCAATTTTTGCTGCAAGCTCTGCTTGGGTAAGCTTTCTTTCCTTGCGGTACTTTTTAATTCGGTCGTTAATTTCGTTTGCCATAATAATCCCCCATTTTTTAAAATTACTTGACACAGGGCTTTATTATTGGTAAAATGGCTTATATGCTGGAGTGGCTCAGTTGGTAGAGCAGCTGATTCGTAATCAGCAGGTCGTGGGTTCGAGTCCCATCTTCAGCTCCATTCCCTTGGGTGTTTTACTCAAGGGTTTTTTTATTTACCCAAATGTCAAATTTTACATTTTCATTATATATTATATGTCAAAAAATGTCAAGTAAAACACAAAAATATCACAAATTGTGTTTTATTGCAAAAATAATAATTTTTTTAATTGTGTTGAAAACACAGTGAAAATAGCGTATAATTACATCAAAACCGCAACAAGGGGTGATTTTGTGGCTGATGTTAAAAATATACTTAAAAATATGACAATTGAGGAAAAAATCGGTCAGCTAATGCAGCAAAACGCAAATGTTTTTATTAAAACCGACGCGCAAATAACGGGTAAGCAGTTTAACAATGGTTACACACAGGACGAGCTTTCAAATATTGGCAGTGTTTTGAATTTTAAAAGCTTTAGCGAAGTTAAGCAATTGCAGGAAGAGCACTTGAAAAATGACCGTAATAAAATTCCAATGTCGTTTATGATGGATGTTATACACGGCTATAGAACAATTTATCCCATTCCGTTGGCTTTGGGATGTTCCTTCGACCCCGACTTAGTCACCCGGTGCACAAAAATGGCCTCAAAGGAAGCTACTGCAGGCGGTGTTCACATAACCTTTACACCAATGGTTGACTATGTTCGTGATGCCCGCTGGGGTCGTGTAATGGAAACTTGCGGTGAGGATCCCCTTTTAAACGGTATAATGGGGGCGGCTCAGGTTAAGGCGTTTCAAGGTAACAGTCTTCGTGAAAAGGGAACAATGGCAACCTGTGTTAAGCATTTTGCGGCCTACGGCGGTGCTGAAGCGGGTAAGGATTATAACACAGTTGAACTTTCCCGACATGTGTTAAGGGAATATTATTTACCTGCATATAAGGCTTGTATTGATGCGGGCGCCAAAATGGTTATGCCATCCTTTAATTCGCTTGACGGTATTCCCGCCACGATGAACAAATGGCTTATGAAGCAGGTTTTAAAGGATGAATGGGGCTTTAACGGTGTTACCATAAGCGACTATAACGCTATTGGCGAATTTTTAAAGCACGGCATTTTTGATAACGAAAAGGATGCCGCAAAGGCCGCATTCTCTGCCGAATGTGATATAGAAATGATTTCAAATACATATTTGCATCATTTGAAAGAGCTTATTGAGGAAGGCGTTTTCACTGAACAGCAACTTGATGAGGCAGTTTTAAGGGTGTTAGAGCTTAAGGAAGAGCTTGGTCTTTTTGAGGACCCATACAGAGGAGTAACCGAAGAGGATGAACAAACTGCTTTCTTAACACCTGACAGCCGTACACTTGTTCGCAAAGCGGCTGAGGAATGCGCTGTGCTGCTTAAAAATGACGGAATTTTACCGCTTTCTAAGGATGTTCGGAAAATTGCGCTTATCGGTCCCCTTGCCGATAATAACCAAATTAAAGGCTTTTGGGCTTGTCACGGCAGGGATGATGAATGTGTAACCGTTAAGGAAGGCGTTTCGGCTCTTGTTCCTAACGCTGAAATTACGGTAGTTAAGGGTTGCGGTAACTTGTTTGACGATTATGACCGTTCAGGCTTTGATGAAGCGGTTAAGGCTGCGGCGTCGGCTGATGTGGTTGTACTTTGTTTGGGTGAGCCGCAAAACTATAGCGGAGAGGGTAATTCCCGTTTAGATATTGTACTTCCCGGTGTTCAGGATGAGCTTGCCGCTGCTGTTTGCGAAGTAAACCCCAATACCGTTGCAGTAACCTTTAGTGGCAGACCCTTGTCATTTGCTCGACTTTCAAATAATGTCAAGGCAATTTTACATATGTGGTTTCCCGGTACTGAAGGGGGCAACGCGGCTGCAAGCCTGCTTTTCGGTATTGCTAATCCATGCGGTAAGCTTTCAATGAGTTTTCCGTATTCAGTCGGTCAATGCCCGATTTATTATAATCACTTAAATACGGGGCGCCCTAAGCGTGATGACAGCCGCTATTACGGCTATTGTTCAAATTATATAGACGGACCCAATTTACCGTTTTATTCTTTTGGGTACGGTCTTTCCTATGCTAATTTTGTTTATGAAGGGCTTGAGCTTTCATCCGACAAGCTGACAAGCAGTGGTGCAATTGAAGCCGTTATAACGGTTAAAAATGACAGTGGCCTTGACGGTAAGGAAACCGTTATGCTTTATATGCGTGATTTGGTTGCATCAACCGCACGCCCCATTCAGCAGCTTATTGCTTTCGAAAAGGTGGAAATTAAAGCAGGCCAGACAAAGCAAATTAAGTTTAATATAACTGAGTCGATGCTTCGTTTTTGGAATGACAAGGATGAATTGGTTTCCGAAAAGGGTAGGTTTTGGCTTTCTACGGGCTATGCTGACCATTTAATTTTTACAAAGGAATTTGAGCTTATTTAAATTTGAAGTCTTTTATAAGGGGCCGCCTCATTTTTGGTGAGACAGCCCCTTGTTTTTGTTATTGTCTTAATGGTAAGCCAAACTGTTTTTATTTTAAACCCGAGCTAATTGACGCAAGTCACCTTTATAGCGGTCAATATTATTTAATTGTAATATACAGCTTAATTTTTGCAAGATTCACATAAAAAGAAGCAAAATTGGTGTTGCATATATTCTTTTGTTGGTTTATGATATTGTTGTAACGATGGAGGGACTATATGAAAAGAACGGAAATGTTAAAGCGCTATTTGCTTTTTGTAATAAGCTTGTTTTTTATTGGCCTTGGAATTGCGCTGACCAAGAATGGTGCGATTGGTATTTCACCTGTATCTTCGGTCGCCAATGTTCTCAGCCATTACTATACATGTCTTTCCTTTGGAACATGGACCATCCTTTCTAACTGTGCTTTTTTAGTAGGTCAGATACTGATTTTGCGAAAAAATTTTAAGCCCATTCAGTTTTTGCAGATTCCTTTGTTCTTTTTGTGCGGAATATTTACGGATTTTGGTGTTTGGATAACGCAGTTTTTTATTCCCACCACATATATAATGAAATTGTTTTTTGTGTTTGCGGGCAGCATTGTGCTAGGGTTTGGCATTGCACTTGGATGCATTGCCGACGTTATACTTAACGCACCGGAGGCGTTTATAAAAGCAATTTCAATTACCGTAAAAAAGGAGTTTGGCACCATAAAAATAGTGTGTGATATATGTCTGGTTATTCTTTCCGCCTTGTTATCGGTTATGTTTTTTAAGGGAAAATTGGTTGGCATTGGTGAAGGCACCGTCATTTCAGCGATATTGGTTGGAGGGTTTGTAAATATTTTTTGTCGTATCCTGCGCAGGCCATTGACACGGTTGCTTGAGAAAAAATAGGGTATAAAAGGTGAAACTTTATGTTGAAGCAGGTGGTATAAATGGGTTTTAATTTTGGTCTTTGCTCTATATCCTTTAGAAAAAACACACCTGAGGAAATACTGCAAGCAATGAATGCAGTTGGGCTTTCGGTTATAGAATGGGGAAGTGATGTGCATTGCCCGCCCGAAAAAGCAAAGAAAATTGCCGAACTTCAAAAACGGTATAACATTAAATGCTGTTCTTACGGTACGTATTTTTGTTTGGGTGTTACACCGATTTGCGAATTAAAGGAATATATAAAGGCGGCAAAAATACTTGGCACCGACGTTTTAAGGCTTTGGTGCGGTGATAAAAACAGTGAAGATTATTCGGCAGAACAAAAAGAGCTTTTGTTTAATGAGTGTATGGCTGTTGCGAAAATTGCTGAGGCCGAGGGTATTACTCTTTGTATGGAGTGCCACAACAACACCTATACCAATGCAGAGGAATCCGCCCTGGAGCTGATGCGGGCGGTAAATTCTCAACATTTTCGGATGTATTGGCAGCCAAATCAGTTTAGAAGCGAAGAAGAAAATATCGCATATGCAAGGCAAATTTCCTGTTATACGGTTAACATTCATGTTTTTAATTGGAAGGGAGAGGAAAAATATCCTCTGAAGGCTGCGACGGATATTTGGAAAACCTATTTAGGTTGTTTTGATAACGATAAAAATTTGCTTTTAGAGTTTATGCCTGATAATAAAATTCAATCCTTAAAAAGCGAAGCGGAAGCATTAAAGGAGACTGCAAAATGAATAGAATATATTTGTGTGAAAAGGCAGAAAACATAAGAAATGTTTACTTCGATGAGGAACGGGTTTATACAAAGGCGGAGGTAATGAATTCGCCCGAAACCTTTAAAAACACCGAGTATGTTTTTTCCACTTGGGGTATGCCCGCTTTTACAGAGGAGGAAATAAAAAAATATTTACCAAAGCTTAAAGCGGTGTTTTACGGTGCGGGCAGTGTTCAAACCTTTGCCCGACCTTTCCTTAACTGCGGTGTTAAGGTGTTTTCTGCTTGGGCGGCCAATGCCGTGCCTGTGGCGGAATATACCGTAGCGCAAATTGTGCTTGCAAATAAAGGCTTTTTCAGTAGTAGCCGACTTGCAAAAACAGGCGATAGAAAAGCCGCATCACAAAGCTTTTGCTCGTATCCCGGCAACTATGGTGTTAAAATAGGGATTATCGGCGCAGGTATGATAGGTAAGCTTGTTATACAAATGCTTAAAAGCTACAGCCTTGAAGTGTTGGTTTTTGATCCCTTTTTGTCGGAGGAAAAAGCCTGCGAGCTTGGTGTTAAAAAGGTTAACCTTGAAGCGCTGTTCAAGGAATGCTCGGTTGTTTCAAATCATCTTGCCGATAATGAGCAAACCAAAGGAATGCTTGACGGCAAATTGTTTGAAGCAATGCGCCCCTATGCTACATTTATCAATACGGGCCGCGGCGCACAGGTTGTGGAAGCCGACTTAATAAAAGTATTAAAGGAACGCTTTGATATTACGGCTTTGCTTGATGTAACCTTCCCCGAGCCGCCCGAAAGTGAAAGCGAGCTTTACGCTCTGCCCAACTGCATTCTGACACCGCATATTGCAGGCAGCGCAGGTAATGAGGTGCGCCGAATGGGTAAATATATGACAGCAGAATATGAAAAGCTTATCCAAAACAAACCCTGTACATTTGAAGTAACATTGGAAATGTTAAAAACAATGGCATAAATCAAAAAATGCAGCTTAATTTTCATACGAGGTGTTACAATGGATTTTGAAAAACTTATTACCGAACGGTATTCTGTAAGAAATTTTAAGCCTGAGCATTTGCCACAGGCGGTCATTGATAAAATTCTTGATGCAGGACATAAGGCTCCTACGGGCTGCAATTATCAGCCGCAAAGAATTCTTGTCCTTAATACCGATAAGGCTATTGCCAAACTTAAAAATTGCACCAAGTGTCATTTCAATGCACAGGCGGCAATGCTTGTCTGTCATAATAAGGATGAAAGCTGGGTAAGAAAATACGACGGTGCACTTTCTTCTCCGGTGGATGCCGTTATCGTTACTACACATATGATGCTGGCGTGTCAAAATGAAGGTGTTGGCACCTGTTGGGTAATGCATTTTGACCCTAAGGCAATGCGGGAAAGTTTCAATATTCCCGATAATGTTGAACCTGTTGCCCTGCTTGTAATGGGATATCCCGCAGATGATGCGAAGCCGCTTGATTTGCACAACCAATTTCGCCCTATGAATGAAGTTGTGTTTTATGATGAATTTTAATATAACACGGTTTTTGTTCCGTTTAGAAACATTTCAACAAAAACAGAATATTTTGACCTTTACATAGCAAAAAGCGGAGTGATTTCACTCCGCTTTTGTGGTTAATTATCCAATTTATATGTTTTTATTGTTTCGGTTGTTTCCGTTTTATTTGCGGCAATAAAGCAAACAAGTTTATCATCGGTTTGGTCATCCTCTATTAAAACCCATTCGTTTGTTTCCCTGTCAAGATAGTAAACGGTTTCTTGATAACTTTCATGTTTTACTTTTTTTATTACTGTTTTAATTGTGCGATTTACTCTATTTGCAATATGCTCAATAATGTTATTTTCAAACTCGTCGAGATTATTAAAGTCCCATTCCTGCCACGACACCTCATCGTCAACGGAAGCATACAAATATTTTTTACCATCATATTTTTGCGTGCAAATTTCAAGCATTAGTTCCATATTGTCTTTTGATCCTGCAAAAGCGACCGTATAATCATCATAATCTATAAAATTGTCAATGCCACACTTATTACTGACCGCTTGTTTTATTCTCGCAATACAGTCTTTTTCTCTTTGTATATCTTCATCATAAGTTTTTGTTGTGTGAAAGAATTTGAATAATGACATATGCTTCACCTTGCTTTATTATTTTTATTATAATTCTTCTTGTACTGATAAGGTGTGACCTTGTAATACCGTTTAAAAAGTTCTATAAAATAGGAATTATCATTATACCCAACACTTGATCCGGCGACTAATACTGATTTCCCCTCACGCAGAAGTTCTGCGGCAAGCATTAGTTTCTTCTTTTTAATATACTCCAATGGTGTTGTGTTAAGAGCTTCTTTAAATCTTCTTTCTAAAGTGCTTTGACTTATATATAATGCTTTTGCAATACCGTTAACGGTGATTTCTTCATGAATATGAATGCCTATATAATCAATTATTTT
>SVPF01000021.1 GCA_015066005.1 Oscillospiraceae bacterium | reverse complement strand
TTTCTAAAAATTTGAAACTTTCGTTCCACCAAAACTCAAAATATGCTTTTGAGCTTTGGTCGTGCGTTTTACTTGTTCTCAACACCCCAAACGCAAAGGGAAGTCGTTAAACGCTCGGCTGCGAACCAAGTCCATAGGGGTTTCACCTTCCCGCCTTCATTGTGGCCGGACCGCGAGTTACGGAAGTATCATTATTCCTTGTACCTGTCTTTGCCACCTCCAAGAGCAACCTGGATTCTTGTTGTATAAAACTCTTTCGCTCGCTTCGCTTGGAAGGTCTTGGCGGTTCTACAACCTCGGCTTAGGTCTCCCCGATACAAGTAACGTATCTAACGAATGTGTATTCAGTTGTTATTTGAAACGGGTGATTTTTACAGGTCTGAAAAATTACCCTCTCAATTCGTAGCCGGCGAAAAGGCCAAAAAAACAACCCCTCCAAGCCAAAAAAATTAAATTTGTAAAAAATGCATAAAAAAAGAGCATCTTCATTATTAGAAAATGCTCGTTTTTTTATCTATTCAGTTGTTTTGTGCGTTTTGCTAAACGCTGCACAGGCTGCAATTAAAGATATAAAATAAGACATAAATTCATAAATAATTTATCCCCACCGATTGCTCGGTGGGGATTTCTATTAGTTGTCAGCAACGCTTATTTATGATATAATAATCCATACTTTATTTATATTTTGAGGTTTTTATGAAAACAATAGCACAAATAATCGGTCTGCTTGCGGTAGTGGCCTTTCTTTTAAGCTACCAGCAAAAAAGGCGACCGCAAATAATATTGTTGAATTTAATTTCACGCGTTTTATACATACTGCAGTACTTATTATTAGGCGCTTTTACCGGTGCTATATTTGATATCCTTGCGGCTATAGCTTCGGTTTTTGCGGGCAAAAAGCACACACCATTCATAAAAAAGCATATAAAACCAATTGCTCTGACCATAAACGCCTGTGTATTTGCGGCAGGCATTATTATTGCCGTTTCAAATAAAAGCATTATTGATTTATTTGCCCTTGCAGGTGTTTTGCTTGAAATAAATGCTCTGTGGCTGACAAAAGAAAAAAATATACGCATAATTTCCCTTTGCTCAGCGCCGTTTTGGTTTACCTACAACATTTTAAGCTGTGCGTACGGCTCGGCTGTCGGAAATGTTCTTACAATTCTTTCAATAATAATTGCCCTTATAAGATATAAAGATTTTAAAAGCACTAATAACACTTAATTACGATTACTTTTTCAAAATTCCGTAGCTTCCGAAAGTGTTTACAGTTCCATCGGCAAAATATTTAATGTGCACTGTTAGGCGGTTGTCCTCTATACTGATTTCTGCCCAGGAATTAGTATTCGATTTTGCCGCAATTTCGTAAAGACTACTGTCAACGCTATATGGTGAACGTGACTGATTTCCCGCAGGGCCGTGCATTGAATAAATTGTGCCTGTGGGGTTTACGGTATATTTAACCGAATCAACCGTTTCATATGTGGGGTTAGTATCCGCCGTGCCATCGGCCTTAATGGGAAATGTTTTAGAATATGCGTGGTCGTGACCCTGTAAAACAAGGTCTACCTTACAATCGGCAAACAGCTTTGTAAGCTGTGCTCTAAGTGCTAGTGAAATGTAGTTTTTTGAAGAATCGGCACCGTATTTACCCACAGAATACATTGGGTTATGTAAGGAAACAATTGTCCACTTTTTATTGTTATTTTTAAGCTCTTTTTCAAGCCAGGAATACTGCGCGGGCTCAAGCTTATTATTTATAAGATTATTGGTATTGAGCATTATAAATTTTGCATTACCGTAATTAAAGGAATAATAATACCCGAACTTTGTTTCCTGTGTGGGAATTTTAACATTAAAATGCTTAAAGGTTTCGTTAACGCCTGCGCGGTAAGTGGTTTCATGGTTGCCCGAAATTGCCATAAGGGGAAGCTTCATTAAATATTCGGCATTGAAATCAAGCATATTTTTCCAATAGCCTTCATATTTTGAATATTCAACAATGTCACCCGTATGAATCATAAAATCGGGGGTGCCTTGCATTATTCCCTTAAGCGTATTTGCAAAATATTCACCTGTTCCCTCACCTGAATAATCATCACTGTCGCCCGTTACCTGTGAATCACTTACATGCACAAACTTAAACGAGCTTGCCGACAGGTTACCCGTTTTAAAGGTTGCCTTACCGCTTGCTATTTGGGCGCCCTTATCGTAAGCGCGGTAGCTGTAGGTGGTGTTTTGCTTTAGCTTTATCTCCACCTTGCAAATGTAAATATAAGTAAGGCTTGGCATATAAACCGTTTCGGTTTTAACGGTTGCCTTATATTCCTTACAATTGTTTTTATTAAATTTTTCACCCTCGCTGATTTGAATTACGGGTTCTATTGGCTGAAATTCACTGTTCCAGGTAAAGCCATAGCTTGAGGCTGATGTATCGTAAAAGCTAAGCGTAACCGAGGTTGGCTTATAATATTGGCGCGCCTCATCTGTAACGGTAGGTGTTGATATTGTTTCAGACGGTGTGCTTTGTGAAATATCCGACGATGTATTTGATGAGGTATCATCGGTTATGGGTGTTGAGGTCGGCTCTTGCGGGCGACCCTTGTCCACCGTGTTGGAAGGCTGTTTTTGGCCGCAAGCCGCACAGCAAAGGGCCAAACACAAAACCATAAATATTGCGATAATACGGGTTATTTTTTTGCTCATAAAAACACCACTCTTTACTTTTTATATTTACATTATACCTAACCGCTTATATAACAACAAGGTAAAAAAACAATTAAAATTTGAGGAAAATTAAACACTTAACAATATTGATTTTTTAAATGTAACACAGTATAATGTAACCACTAAAATAATTGCAGGTGATAATATGGATATTTTACATTCAGGTGAATTATATTTACCCAATGGTGACGATATTATGGAGGAGCAGTTTAAATGCCTTGAAAGGCTTTATGACTATAACCAAACCCGCCCTTCAGAATTTGAAAAACGCCAAAAACTGCTTAAGGAAATGTTTGCCGAAATTGGCGAAAACTGTTATATTGAGGCACCCTTTTATGCAAATTGGGGTGGAAAGCACTGCCATTTTGGTAAAAACATTTATGCAAACTTTCATTTAACAATGGTGGATGACACACATATTTATGTTGGCGATAACACAAAATTTGGCCCGAATGTAACCGTTGCAACTGCAGGTCATCCCATTTTACCTGAGCTTCGACAGCAAGCATATCAATACAACTTTCCCGTACATATTGGCAAAAATTGTTGGATAGGCGCGGGCGCTGTTATTGTGCCGGGTGTTACTATTGGTGATAACACGGTTATAGGGGCAGGCAGCGTTGTTACAAAGGACATTCCCGCAAATGTTGTTGCGGTGGGTAACCCTTGCCGAGTAATGCGCGAAATTGGCGAACGCGACAAAGAATATTACTTTAAAGACCGCAAAATGAACGATGAAATTAAGAAAACCTTGAAATAACGGTTAACAAATATTTTTTCAAAAAGCCTTGTCGTAGGTGTTATACCGTTAAGGACATTTCTTGTAAAACGCATCTTTTTATGTTATAATGCAAATAAGGCGGTGAATATATGAAGATAAAATCAAAAACAAAACAAAAAAACGATAATTATATTGTTTTAACACTAGCAATATTTTCAGTTCTAGCTGTCTTATATTTTTGTGCTATATGGTTTTTAAATCGACTTGTATATGATCATTATTTATATTTTTGCCCAAAGGGTTCTATAATCATTGCCTGTATCAACGGTTGCTTACTTATTTTCGGCTCATTTTTAATTAATAAAAATACAATTAGATGGTTAAAGTCCAACAAAACTAAAATGACTGTAATTTTTGTATGTATTGGTTGTTGTTTGTTGATGCCATTTTTATTCTTTAAAAACGGAACAGTAGCCGACCAAAATTCTATTAAAAAAATAGATGTTTTTGGTAATGTGTCAAAAGTATATAACTATGAGAACATCACCAAAGTCGAATTGGGGGTTCAATATGGTATACAGTACGACATCACCTTTGAGTCAGGTGAAGTTGTAGAGATGCTAAGCCATAAGGTGTTTCGACTAAATAGTTTTGGTAATAGTAAAAACATCGTTGAGTTTGATAAAATTATTTCTAAATACTCAAAAAAAGAAATCTATGATTCCACATATATGACATCGTCAAATATGCGCAGTTATTTAACTGATGAAGAATCATATAGATATTTTCAAGATGTTTTTGGAGGATATTATTAACGATTCCCTCTATTGCATACCGCACAACTTATCCGGGATGCAACATTTAAAGGGTTTTAGGTTCTCCTAAAAAGTGGAAAATGTGATATACATTTTCCCTGCTTGTTATGGTATGCGACAAAATTAAGAGCTGTGTAGAAATTTTCTACACAGCTCTTTTACTGTCCTTTAGAGTACGACCCTTACGACAAGGCTTTTTTTGCTGAAAGAATAACTAAAAATGTATTATTAAATGCAAAGGATAAAGTTAAATTATCAATATAGCAATGTAATTTCAGATTCAAAATACTGCTCTTGAAAGTAGGTTAAATTTGCAATTTCTTCCATTGTAAACAGTACACCTTCCGGCGCCACTACCCATTTGTGCTCGATATCGTTTTTACGGTTGATAATCGCAATAACTTTTCCGGTAAATTGCGACACGGGCTCGGTTACTCCCAAAACATAAGCATCCTCTTCTTCACCGTCTGCCGCCAATGTTCCCCGAATATAACCGTAATTGATAGGATAGCATATATTGGGATATTCGGGATGAAAACTGCCTAGCGGTCTGTCAACGGTTACTGTAACGATTTGACCTATCATTATGCGTTCTCCTTTGCGGTGTTAATGGATGAAATAAGCATAACCTGTATACTTGTACAAGCAGAGTCAAGCGATTTGTATTCTTCCTCGGATATGTAATTTGTTTTGAATAGCAGTTCTAACCAATATCCTGCTTCGTTTGCTTCTTTAAGAGCGATTTGAAGTTCGGCAATAAAATCAGCCTATCAGTGAGCATACTGAGCTTCACGGATATTTGCATAAATACTGCTTGAACTTTTACGAATTTGGAAAAGAGTGTTAGACGGGGCCTTAATGCTTTGACAAAGCAATTCAATTTCAGTTGCAAGCTGCTCAGAATATATCAGCAAATAATTTTTCGGCATATAACCACTCCTTTCAAGAGAATTATACTATTTTTCCACAAACAAATCTAGGCGAAGCCGTCATCATTAGCGTCAGCGACATCATTAGTGAAACGACATCATTTGCCGCAGGCAAACATCACTCAAAAAAGTCCCTTTTGTCTGGTTGACAAAAGGGACTTTTTGTTGGTGACCCGTACGAGATTCGAACTCGTGTTACCGCCGTGAAAGGGCGGTGTCTTAGGCCTCTTGACCAACGGGCCGAATATGGTGGCTGTAATTGGATTCGAACCAATGACACTGCGGGTATGAACCGCATGCTCTAGCCAACTGAGCTATACAGCCATAACTTAAAGCGACTAGTATATTATAACGAAAGATAGTCATTTTGTCAAGTCCTAATTTTTATTTTTTGCAGATTTTTTATAAATAGTATTGACAGGGTGAAAAAATATGCTATAATATAATAAAGTGTATCAAATGAAACACTTTTCGGGGGTGTTTATAATAAAATTTGATAATTTTTTTCTACTTAAAAATTTAAGTGAAAACGACAAAAACGAAATTATTTCTGCTTTTTCCTCACCTGTTTCATTTAAAAAGGGTGAAACCGTTTACGGCAGCAGCAATTTTAAAAACGCTGTAGGCTATATTATAAAAGGCAGTGCAGCCGCTTCAAGTGATAACCAAAACGAAACATATTTAAAAACCTTTTCAAAGGGAATGTCGTTTGGCGTTGCGGCCCTTTTTGGCGGCGACGAATGTTATATAAGCAAAATTACCGCCAAAACCGATTTAGAGGTTTTGTTTGTTTGTGAGGATGAGCTGAAAACACTTTTTTCAAATTATCCCCAAACCGCAATAAACTATATTACCTTTTTATCCGAAAAGGTGCGCTTTTTAAATAAAAAGCTTAATGTTATTTCCTGCAGCGGCACCGAAAATACGGTGTATAAATACCTCACTTCCCTTGCCGATAAAAACGGTGAAATAAGTAATTTTAAAAATATGTCGTTAGTTTCAAAAACGCTTGGCATAAGCCGTGCTTCACTTTACAGGGCATTAAACGATTTGGAACAAAACGGTTATATTATAAAAGATAATAATTATATAAAGGTGATTCATTATGAAAAAATTAATTAGCATTTTATTAACCCTTTTGCTTGTACTTGCTTTTGCGGGATGTGGCAACGGTAATACCGATTCCACACCTGAAAGCTCAGCCCCTGACCTTACAAGTGTTGAATGCAACATTTATGGTATTGCGGGCCCCACAGGCGTTGGTCTTGCAAACCTTATGGAAAAGGCCGAAAAGGGCGAGGGCGCGCTTAAATACAATATTGCTCTAGCCGCAAACAATGATGAAATTATTGCCAAGCTTAAAAACGGCGAGGCTGATATTGCCGCAGTTGCAACAAACCTGGCTTCTGTTCTTTACAATAACCCCGACGTTGATGTACAGGTGCTTGCCGTTAATACACTTGGTGTTTTGAATGTTGTTGCCAAGGGTTACGAAATTGATTCTATTGACGACCTTAAGGGCTTGACCGTTTATTCAACCGGTCAGGGCGCAAACCCCGAATATATTATTAACGATATTCTTAAAAACAACAACCTTGAAGTAGGTAAGGATGTTAAGGTTGAATTTGTTGCTCAGCCGACCGAGCTTGTAGCAAAAATGGCTAATCCCAATGCCGATAAGGTTGTAGTTATTGCACCTCAGCCTGTTGCTACCAACATTACCGTTAAGGTACCGACCGCAAAAATTGCTATTGACCTTAATGATGAATGGGAAAAAGCACACGACGAACAGCTTACAATGGGCTGCTTGGTTGTTAGAAAGGAATTTGCCGAAAAGAATGCCGATGCCCTTGCCGCCTTCCTTAAGGAATACAAGGCTTCTATTGAAAAAACCAACAGCGATGTTGAAGCAACAGCCGTCAACTGCGAAAAGTATAAAATTATCGCCCCCGCCGCAGTTGCTAAAAAGGCTATTCCAAACTGCAACATTGTTTACCAGGACGGTAAGGAAATGAAAACCAATCTTTCGGCTTACCTCAAGTTCTTATTTGATTTAAACCCCAAGAGCGTAGGCGGCAAATTACCCGCTGATGATTTCTATTATGGAGTTAAATAATTTGTTTAAAAAAGTATTAAAAGGCGCCGCCATATCAGCACTTTGGCTGTTGATATGGCAGGCAGCCGCCTTAATTGTCAATTCACAGTTACTTATACCTACCCCGCTTGAAACCCTGAAGGCACTGCTTGTCCTTGGTCAAACGGGGCAGTTTTATCTTGCTGTGTTATATTCCCTTTTGCGAATAATAATTGGCTTTATATTAGGTGTTGCAGTGGGCTTTATCGGTGGTGTTATTGCAAACAAATTTCCCCTTTTTGAAAGCTTTACCCGCCCCGCCTTACAGGTAATAAAAGCCGTGCCGGTTGCATCCTTTATTATTCTTGCATTCTTTTGGTTTCAAAGCAAGGACCTTCCCGTTTTTATTGCGTTTTTAATGGTGCTTCCAATGGTTTGGTCTACAGTACAAACCGCACTTTCGGAAATTGATGAAAAATATATTGAAATGGCAAGGGTTTATAAGCTTTCTGCTGCTAAAATTTTCTTTAAAATTAAACTGCCCTTTATTATGCCGCAATTTATTGCAACCTGTATGACAGCCCTTGGCTTTGCGTGGAAATCGGGCATTGCGGCAGAGGTTATTTGCCGACCGCAAGTAGCGCTTGGAACGCTTTTGGACCAAAATAAAAGCTATCTTGACATTCCCGCAGTTTTTGCTCTGACCTTTGTTGTGGCCATTCTTTCCATTATTTTGGAATTTACCCTAAAACGAATTGTGAGGAGGTTTGCAAATGCTGAAAATAAGTAATTTGACCTTTTCATACGGTGAAAAAGAGGTATTTAACAACTTTTCGCTTGAAATTAAAAAGGGGGAAAAAATTTGGCTTTCGGGGCCGTCGGGCTGTGGTAAAACCACACTTATTAAGCTTATTTTAGGGCTTTTAAAGGCGCAAAAGGGGCAAATTGAAGCAAATATAACCCCTTCGGTTGTATTTCAGGAAAACCGCCTTTTGCCCTTTTACACCGTAATGCAAAACATTACCCTTGTGGGCGGTAATGAAGCCTTGGCAAGCGAAATCCTCACCGCACTGGGCATTGGTGAAACCAAGGACCTATACCCTGCCTCCCTTTCGGGCGGTATGAAGAGAAGAGCCGCAATTGCAAGGGCGTTATCGGTCCCTTTTGATTTACTTATTTTAGACGAAGCCTTTAACGGCATTGATGAAAAGAATTTACAGTCGGCAGTCGATAAAATAAATGCACTTACCAAGGATAAAACCGTTATTCTTATAACCCATAATCCCGAGGAGGCCGAGCTTTTGGGTGCAAAAAAAGTTGAAATAAATAATTGACAGTGTGTTATATTTATAATATAATTTACCATTGGAAGTGATTTTATGATAAATATAGCAATTTTAGGATATGGCAACTTAGGTCGCGGTGTTGAATGCGCAATTAAAAACACAAGCGATATGAAGCTTTCTTACGTGTTTACCCGCCGTGCACCCGAAACGGTAAAAATTTTGACCGAATCGGCTAAGGTTTGCCACATTGATGAGCTTATAAACAAACAAAACGAAATTGATGTTTTAATTATTTGCGGCGGCAGTGCTACTGATTTACCCGTACAAACCCCCGAATATGCTAAATACTTTAACGTTATTGACAGCTTTGACACCCACGCCAAAATTCCCGACCATTTTGAAAATGTTAATAAAAACGCTTTAACAGGCGGTAAAATCGGCATTATTTCAGTTGGATGGGATCCCGGTATGTTTTCCCTTAACCGCCTTTATGCAAACACCGTTTTGCCAAACGGTAAGGATTATACCTTTTGGGGCAAGGGCGTAAGCCAAGGCCATTCCGATGCCATAAGACGTATTGACGGTGTTATTGATGCCCGCCAGTATACAGTACCTGTTGAAAGTGCTGTAAATGCTGTAAGAAACGGCGAAAACCCCACTCTTTCCACCCGCCAAAAGCACACCCGCGTTTGCTTTGTGGTAGCCGATGATAACGCTGACAAGACACTTATCGAAAAGCAAATTAAAGAAATGCCAAATTACTTTGCTGATTATGACACCACCGTGCATTTTATAACAATGGAGGAAATGAAGCGCGAGCACAGCGCCCTTCCACACGGCGGCACGGTTATAAGAAGCGGTAAAACAGGCTGGGAAAACGAAAACACACATATTATTGAATACAGCCTAAAGCTTGATTCTAACCCCGAATTTACTTCAAGCGTATTGGTAGCCTATGCTCGTGCTGCATACCGCTTAAATAAGCAAGGCGACTGCGGTTGTAAGACTGTATTTGACATTCCGCCTGTGCTTTTATCGGAAAAAAGTGCTGAAGAGCTTCGCAAGAATTTACTTTAATAAAATTTCCCCTTACCTTACGGTAGGGGGCTTTTTAAGGGGATAATTATGAAAAATATTTTTTACCCAAAGCTTATTGAAAGCATGAAGGGTTACACAAAGCAAAAGCTTATAAACGATATTATTGCAGGTATTATTGTTGCAATTATTGCCCTGCCCCTTTCAATTGCGCTTGCACTTGCTTCGGGGGTTAAACCCGAGCAGGGCCTTTACACCGCCATTGTTGCGGGCTTTGTTATTGCACTTTTGGGTGGCAGCCGTGTGCAAATTTCGGGCCCGACAGCCGCCTTTGCAACCATTGTTGCAGGCATTGTGGCGACAAACGGTCTTGAAGGGCTTGCAATGGCAACCGTAACCGCAGGTATTATTTTAATTTTAATGGGCCTTTTAAGGCTTGGAAAGCTTATTAAGTTTATACCCCACACAATAACGGTTGGCTTTACGGGCGGTATTGCGCTTACCCTTTTAATCGGTCAGGTTAAGGACTTTGCCGGCCTTACCTTTACCCATTCCCCCATTGAAACCCTTGAAAAGCTAATTGAGGTTGTAAAAACCATTGGCACAATAAATTGGCAGGCGGTTTTAATTGGTGCAATTTCACTTGCAATTTTAATTGTTTGGCCCAAAATTAAATACATAAACAAAATTCCACCGTCACTTATTGCTGTAATTGTTTCGGCAGTCCTCGTAGCACTTTTAGGTATGAAGGTTAACACCATCGGCTCACTTTATACCGTATCCTCCAGCCTTCCAAAATTTGCTTTGCCGAATTTTGATTTATTTATAAAAATGCTTCCAAACGCCTTTACAATTGCTGCTTTGGCGGCTATTGAATCGCTTTTATCCTGCGTTGTGTCGGACGGTATGATAAACGATAAGCACAATTCCAATACCGAGCTTATTGCGCAAGGTGCGGGTAACATTTGCTCGGCACTGTTTGGCGGTATTCCTGCAACGGGCGCTATTGCAAGAACAGCGGCAAACGTTAAAAACGGCGGTCAGTCCCCCATTTCAGGCATTGTTCACGCAATTGTTTTATTGCTTATTTTAGTAGTGCTTATGCCCTACGCCGCGCTTATTCCAATGCCTGCTATTGCCGCAATTTTGTTTGTTGTGGCTTATAATATGAGTGAATGGCGTGAATTTGTTCACATTATTAAAACCTCCCACATAACCGACATTTTAGTGCTTGTAACCACCTGTGTTTTAACCGTAGTTTTCGACCTTGTAGTTGCAATTGCAGTAGGTATGGTAATGCATTATTTGTTTGTTTTAATAAAGAAATTGATAACAAAAAAGTCCTGACATACGAGTCGTACTATAAAGGAAAGTTTTCAAAAACGAATTTTGCCCGTGATTTTCCGGAATCACGGGCATTTTTAAATATTCTCTTTAAAAGTCGGTTGAATTATGATATAATACAACGAAACGATAAATATGAATTTGTGAGGTTTTTTGAGTGTGGGAAATAAAGCAGTTATTATTTATTTGAATGATGGCATGTTACTGAGTAAAAAAGAATATTCCTGTTGGGAAGAAATTCAGGATGAGTATTATGAAAAGTATATAACAAATCTTGAGCCTATGTCCTGTGATGAAATAATTTTTTTCTTTGAAGATAGTTTTGTGCAAGAAGAAAACTGGCCATTTTCACGCAAAAGAATTATTGAATTTTTTGAAAAAGATGAAATCATTATTCAATCAGAGAGATAAAATGATTATAACGGGTTTTAGGTTCTCCTAAAGATTGGGAAATGTGCCGTACATTTTCCCTGCTTGCTACGGTATGAGACAAATATTAAACGGATGTGTAGAATTTCTGCACATCCGTTTTACTATCTCAAGAGAAAATATTTTAATAGTGATATTGTGAGACAGGTCTCACGGTGATATTTTGCCTAACGGCAAAGTGTTATTGAAACCTGCGGTTTCAGTGATATTTTATTCGCCAATAAACTGCCGAAGGCAATATCACTCGGCGGTAGCCGAATATAACTGCGAAGCAATATAACTCGCCGCAAGGCGAATAAAACTGGCGTTGTATCCTTACGGGTACAACGCCTAAAGTCAGGACTTTTTATTTTTCACTTTATAGCTTTTCTTTTCAAGCTCGGTTAAGTTTATTTTTTCCAAAAGGTGATAAATCATCTTTTTAACCTTTAAAAGCAGGTCGCCGCAGGCTTCCACACGGATAATATCCATTACCTCATCGTGTGTGGATGGGTTGCGGATAAGAATTATATCCTCAACACCATTAACGAAATCCCTTAAATATTCGGTTAATTCCTTTTGGTCTTTAAAGCTGCCCTTGAACAACACGTTTTGGCAGTAATCCAAAAAATCGTCAGAAATAGATTTTTTCTTATTTCCCGTTTCGGTGTGGTCACTACTGTAATTATGTATTATTACACGGGGCACACTTCCTAAGGTAAAGCCAGAGGATTCTTCAGGGTAAAACGCCCTGCCGTCCCTGGTTTTTACTGCCATACCATTAACGTTTGTATGCCTTTCGGGCGGTATTTCGTTATCCACAAGATATTTTACATACTTTGTTCTGAAAAGGTTGTAGGACAAAATTTCCATAGCCTTGCAAAGCTGTGTTATGGATGATGAATAGTCAATTTTGCGGTTGTCGCCGTACTTGTTAAAGAAGTCAAGATAAACCGTAAGACCTGTAATAAGGCACACCTGCGATTCCGGTGCTAAAATGTTCCAATAATCGCCAAAATCGGCCTTAAGGTCCATTTCAACCTTTTCAACCGTGTAGACGTCCAAATTGCGCATTTCGTGTGCGTATTTTCGCATATCGTCAGCAGTAGACGGTGTAATGTTAAGCGACTTTTCGGTGAAGGAGAGCGGAAAATCACATTCATAACCGCATTCCTTTGCTTTTAGAAAATAGTTATAAGCCTTGTTAATATCAATTTCTACGCCATTTTCACCGTTCATATAAATGGTGCCCATTTTATATGCGGCGTCACCGTAATTCTTTTCAACCGCCATATTCAAAAGGCGTATTGCTTCATCAATATCTCGTTCAATAACGTTACCCGAAAAATAACGACAACCAAGGTTATACATGGCATATTTATTACCGGCTTCCACGGCCTTGTGGAACAGATCTATTGACTTTTCAATGTTCTTTTCAACAGCCTTGCCGACGCCGTAAATTATGGCAAGCGAATTAAGGCAAGCGCCATCGTTTAAGCTTGCACCTTTTTCAAAATAATAAAGCGCTTTTTCATAATCCTGAGGTATATCATTACCTTTATAATACATATCCGCCAAATAATATATCGCATCAGTATTGCCGTTATCAGCGGCTAAGGTATAAAACTTAACAGCCCTATTTATATCCTTTTCGACACCCCAGCCGTAACGGTAGTGACGTCCCACCTCATATTGCGAGGTGGCATGTCCCTTATCTGCGGCAATTTGAAAATATTCTAAGGCTTTAACATCGGTCTTTTCAACACCATAGCCATACCTGTACATTCTACCAATGCGATAAAATGCATTAGTATATCCCCTTTCGGCTGATAGCTGATAAAGGCGCATAGCCTCACTATAATTTTGCTCTATTTTGCGGCCATATTCATAAATAAGCGCCAAATTGCATGGTGCTATATCATGTCCAAGCTCGGTAGCAGACTTATACCAACGCGCCGCTTCAACATAATTTTTAGCCTCTAACCCGCCATAGCCGTATTCGTGATAAATACCAATTGTGTTTTGGCAACTTGCATGGTTTTTTAAAGCGCCAAGCATAAAATATTTAAAGGCTTCCTTCATATCCTTAGGCACACCAATGCCGTCCTTATAGGTTCTGCCAAGCGAATAGCAAGAATCTAAATCGCCTTTATCAATTGCCTTTTTAAACCATTTAATTGATTCTTCGGCGTTGGCTTCTACGCCCTTGCCGTACTTATAATAATAACCAACCTGATACATTGCCTCCGCACTGCCACCCTCGGCGGCCTTCATAAAGCATTCAAAGGCTTTTGTAAGGTCTTTTTCTACCGACAAACCGTCCCTGTAAAAAAAGCCAAGCTCGTAGGAAGCATCGTTATATCCTCTTGCGGCGGCGTTTTCAAACATTTTAAAGGCGGTGGCTAAATTCTTTTCAACACCGTGGCCATTTTTATAACAAAAGCCCAGACGGTAGATTGCCTCGCGGTCACCGTTTTCAGAGGCAAAGGTAAAAAGCTCAAAGGCTTTATTAAGGTCTTTTTTAACCTGACGGCCCCACTTATAAAAATAAGCAAGGTTTCTGGCGCCCCAGGCACACCCGTTTTTATAAGCTATAGTGTACCACTTTACCGATTCATTATCGTTTTCCTTAACACCCTTGCCCCAGCGGTAAAAATAACCGACATAAGCCTGTGCATCGGGATAACCCTGCTTTGCGGATTCCATATACCACTTAAACGCTTCTTTTTCATTTTTTTCGGTTCCCTTGCCATCCTTATAAGCGCAGGCAAGCTGATATTGCGCAAGCATATCACCATTTTTAGCTTTTTCTAATAGTTCGTGAGAAAACATAAACATCCCCCTTGGGTAGAGTGAATAATCCCAACTCCGTTTTTAAAAGTCGGATTTACACTCGTACTTTGTTAACATACTCGTTAATCCGTTAGGATTAACCGCGTTTTGTACCTTGTCTGAATAAAAATCCGCTCTTTTTAAAAGCTTTGACCTCAAAGGGAGAATATATGGAGTGATTTTTATTCAATAAGGGTGCAGTAAGGCTGTCGCCTTACAGGAACGGATTGGGTAAAAAGCGCCGAAATAAGCCACTTTGATGCGGGTTCGTATTATTCGCTCTACCCTAATGCTTTATAAAATGAGTATAGCATATTAGCTCTTAGCTTGCAAGATAATTTACTATGACAAAAATTAAAAGCCCCGATACGTAACCGAAGCTTTTAAAATTCAATATAATCAATTAGCAATAGGGTCAATATAGCCTTCAAAAGTCGTGCATATACACTGTTTTTACGGTAAAAATACCCGTCAAAACAGTTAAAGCAACTACACAAGCTACAACTATACCCGAAAGAACAAAGCCCTTTTACTTTTAGTATTACCCTTATAAAAACCGTAGAAATGGCTTAAAGCTTTTTCAACCTCACATTCAAAATATGCAAATAATAAATCTTTATAATTTTTAAACACAATATCAACACCTAACTTTTATTATATCATAATAAAAATATAATCACAAGGCTTACTTATATACTCTAAACCCGTTACCGATTATTTGTTGCGATTCCGAAAAAATTATAAAGGCTGTGCTGTCCATTTCCAAAACACGACGTTGGAATTCTTCCATTTCGTTTTCCTTCAAAGCGCACATAAGCACCGTTTTGTTGTCCATTGTGTAACCGCCCTTGGCGTTGATAATTGTTACTCCGCGCGGCGAAACCGAGGTAAGCTTATGTGAAATTTCAAGACCCTTGTCCGAAACGATAAACGCAAGCTTAGAAATGTTAAGGCTTTGAATTAACCAGTCAATTGCCGCCGTAGCAAGAAACAGCGCTATAATACCGTAAAGCGCCAAATCAATTTCACGGAAAAGCACAAGCGAGGTTGCAATAACTATACCGTCGATAACCATAAGTAATTTGCCAATTTTTATGTAAGGAAAGCTTGCCTGCACAAGACGGCCCAAAATGTCGGTACCGCCTGTTGAAGCGCCGCTGACAAGGGTGAGTCCTATGCCAAAGCCGTATAAAACCGACCCAAAAACCGATGCCAAAAACACGTTTTCGGTAATTGGCGGTACAAGTGTAAAGACTTCAGCAAAAACAGAAACTAAAAGACTGCCGATAATGGTGTTAAAGAAAAACCTTTTACCAAGCTTTTTAAGCGAAATTAAAAGCAAAAGAATATTTATAACCGCAAAAGACACACCGACAGGAACCCCCAAGGTGTGAAAAAGTATTGTAGATATACCCGATACTCCCCCGCCGACAACCTTGTTTGGCGTATAAAAAACACCAATAGCAAAGCCAACAAATATACACCCAAGCACTATGCTTAAATACTTTTTAATTGTACCCTTTTTACTTTTAATTTTTGTCATTACGCATTCCTTCCGGCTATTAAAATTTTATTCAGGCTTAACTAATGAAGCCGTTTTTAACTGTTCCTTAAACTGTTGCGGAGTTATTGAAAAATGTTTTTTATAAAGACGGTAGAAGTTTGAATAATTATTAAATCCAACCATAAAGCAGGCCTGTCTTACGGTATGCTTTCCTCGCATAAGGTTATTACAAATATACAGCCTTCGCATTATAAGATAATCGTAAGGCGAAATGCCAACGTGGTCTTTAAAAAGATGCGAAATATAATATTTTGAAAAGTGAAACCTTTTCGCCAAGCCCTCAAGAGTTATATCCTCAGTATAGTGGCGGTTTATGTAGTCCATAATTTGATTGACCACCTTATTACTTGATGCAGGGCATACATTTAAATTTTCAAACCTTTCAACATAGGCTGAAAACTGCGACAACAGCTCAATTACCTTACAGGTAAGTAAAATTTGTGCTTCTAAAGAATTTTTCTTCGCATAAGCCAGGCATTTGTTTATCTTGGTATTCAAGCCCAACTCATTCACTGTTTCAGCCGGAATTAAATTACCTATTCCCTTCGGCTTATTGGCAATGGTGTCAAAAAACACGGTACGGTCAGCACCCAACTGCTGAACAAGAGTGTCACTTATATGCAACACTATTTTTTCCATATAACAATTTTCTTTTTTAGTGGAAACGTGCAGCTCGTCAGGGTTAAGTATTATAATATCACCCTCGTTTACGTTGTAAAGATTACCTTCAATACAAATTGAAGTTTCACCCTTGCGGTAAAATTCAATTATTAAATCCTTATCATAATGAAGAAAATTAAGGGTTGCATCCTCACCAAAAATTCCGTGCGAATAATGAATACTTATATGTGGATTAGGATTATAACACTCCTTCTCATACTTTTCATACATTTAAACCACCTCACAGCAATATTATACAACATTTTAGCAAAAATAACAATAGTATATCAAAAAATGAGGTTATATAATAAAATTATAAAATTGCTATAGGAGGAATTTTAATGAAAGACTACAATTGTTCGGTTGTTGTTGTCGGCGGTGGTCCCGCAGGCTTGGCAGCAGCAATATCGGCAAAGAAAAACGGTGCCGAAAAGGTTATCGTAATTGAACGCGAAAACCGTTTGGGCGGTATTCTTAAGCAGTGTATACACGCAGGCTTTGGTCTTCAATATTTTGGCGAAGAGCTTACCGGCCCCGAATATGCTGAAAAATTTGCAGTTATTGCAAAGGAAAACGGCATTGAATTTATGCTTAACACCACCGCACTTGAAATAAAGGAAAAAACCTTGGTTTGTGTTAACACCGATGGTATTATAAACATTCACTTCGGCGCGCTTGTATTGGCAATGGGTTGCCGTGAACGCACACGTGCAAACCTTGTTATACCCGGCAGCCGTCCTTCAGGTATTTACACCGCAGGTACCGCACAAAAGCTTATTAATATTTACGGTCACAAGGTTGGTAAGGAAGTTGTTATTCTTGGCAGCGGTGACATTGGTATGATTATGGCAAGACGTTTATCCTTAAACGGTGCAAAGGTTAAGGCTGTTATTGAAATTATGCCTTACTTGGCAGGTCTTGTACGTAACAAGCTTCAGTGCCTTGATGACTTTGATATTCCTCTTATGCTTTCACACACCATTGTTGATATTACAGGTGTTGACCGTGTTGAAAGTGTTACAGTAGCTCCCGTTGATGAAAACCGCCAGCCCATTATGGAAAAGGCAGAAACAATCACCTGTGACACCTTACTTTTATCGGTTGGTCTTATTCCCGAAAACGAGCTTACCCGTTCGGCCAACGTTGAGCTTTCATGCATTACAAAGGGTGCCGTTGTAAACCAGTATAAGCAAACCGACAAGCCTTATATTTTTGCTTGCGGTAACGTTTTACACGTTAACGACCTTGTTGACCACGTAAGCCACGAAAGTGAAGATGCAGGTAAATTTGCAGCACTTTATGCAGCAGGCAAGCTTAATGCCGATGAAGAAATTGCCGTAACTGCAGGCGACGGCGTAAGATACGTTTGTCCTCAGAAGATGGTACGCACCGAAGATAACGTTGATTTATATTTCCGTACTACTGCCCCCGGTAGAAATACAACCCTTACCATTTCGGATGATAACGGCGTACTTGTTACCAAAAAGTTAGTTCGCACCACACCGGGTACTATTGAAAAGCTTACCCTTACGGGCGATAAAGCTAAAAACGTATGCGGCAAGCTTGTGGTAAGCGCAGAACATAAGGAGGCATAAAAATGAAAAAAACAGTTACTTGTACAGTATGCCCTAACGGTTGTGAAATTGAAGTGAATTACACAACAAGAGAGGACGCTGTTTTAACAGGATACATTTGCAAAAGAGGTATTTCATACGCCTTAGATGAATGCTTTGAACCTACCCGCACCTTTACCTCATCGGTAAAAATTACAGGCACAGACAGACGTATGTTGCCCGTTCGCACCACCGCACCAATTCCTAAAGCATTACTGATGAAGGCCGCCGACGAGCTTAAGGCCATTACACTTACCGTTCCCGTTAAATGCGGTGATGTAATTGTTGAAAACTTTGTAGGCACCGATGCCAAACTAATTTCTGCAATGACATTGGAAGGAGAAAATGCGTAATGATTAAAACCGACGTACTAATTATCGGTGCAGGCGCTGTTGGCTGCGCCCTTGCAAGAGAACTTTCAAAATATAACATTAAGGTTACGGTTGTTGACAAAAACGATGACGTAGGCGGTGATGCTTCAAAATCGAACAGCGGTTTGTTTTCAACAAGCGCTACAATGCCCGTTGGCACCTTAGAATGCAAACTTCGTACAATTGCTCACAGCATGATTATGAACGTTTGTAAGGACCTTGATGTTCCTGTTATTGAATGCGGCAGTATTGCCCCCATTCTTTACCCCGACCAGTTAGAAACTGCAAAGGGATTAACCGAACGCGCTTTCCAAAACGGCGTTTACGATTATGAAATTTTACCCGCTAAGGATATTTTGGATTTAGAACCCACCCTTAACCCCGAGCTTTTGGGCGGTATTTACAGTCCACGCGATAGGCAGGCTAACCAGTTTATTTTCGTTTCAGCTATGGCCGAAAACGCTGCTGAAAACGGTGTTGAATTTGTGCTTGACTGTAAAGTAACAGGTATGGACGTTGCTGATGGAAAAATACACGCTGTACATACCACCAAGGGGGACTTTGAAGCTACTTGGATTATCAACGCTGCCGGCCTTCACTGTGATGAAATTTCTGCAATGGTTGACGAATGTGACTTTACCGTTCATCCCCGCAAGGGCGAATTTTATGTATTTTCACATGATACACCCGTTAAGGTTTCACACATTATTTCTTCAGTTCCCAGTCCCAAGACCCGTGGTGTACTTGTTATTCCCACTGTTGATAACAATATGTTAGTTGGTCCTACCGCCGATGACGTTGAGGATAAAACCGATGCAAAAACAACAGCTCAGGGCCTTGCAAGCATTAAGGCACAGGCACTTAACATGGTACCCGGTCTTCACTTTGAGGATACTATTACCCAATTTGTTGGTGTTCGCCCTGCAAGACTTCCCGAAGGCTACGATTTACGCTTTTCCGAAAAGGTTGAGGGATATATCGGTATTTCGGGTGTTCGTTCAACCGGCCTGACAGCCAGTATCGGTATTGCTGGCTACATTGTACACGGTATGAAGGAACGCGGCTTAGAGCTTGAACGTAAGGTTGGCTGGAAGCGCACAAGAAAGGGCATTGCACGCTTTGCTGAAAAGACCGATGCTGAAAAGGATGCCCTTATTGCAGCTGATCCCCTTTACGGTAAAATTATTTGCCGTTGCGAGCAGGTAACCGAAAGTGAAATTTTACAGGCTATTCACCGCCCCGTTGGTGCTAAAACCTTAGATGCCGTTAAACGCCGTGTGCGTGCAGGTATGGGTCGTTGTCAAAGCGGCTTCTGTGGCCCTCACGTAATTGAAATTTTAGCACGCGAGCTTGGCATTCCCGAGGAAGACGTAAGAAAGCGCGGAGAAAAAGCATTTATGCTTGACAAAGACTAGAATATGACAGCGTTAAACTTTGAACAAATTAAAAATTTAGTTCACGGTGCCGCAAGAATAGAAGAAGGGGACGGAAAAATCTCCTTCTTCCGTTTTACTAAAGCACAGCAGGAGCTATACAAAACCACTACAGAGGATTTTTATACTAAAACCTTCGCAACCGCAGGCATTACCTTGGAATTCCGAACCGACAGCGAAAATATGGAGCTTTCGGTTTCGGTTTCCCGCGGTAGCTCGCGCCGTTTCTTCACACACAGCATTTTTGTAAATGATGAACGCGTTGGCGAGCTTTCGGGAGATATTGGCGAATCCGAAAACGTACCCTTTAACAAATCCTTCAATTTAGGCACGGGTATAAAAAACGTTCGCATTTTATTTCCTTGGTCGGTTGCCTCTTCACTTTTATCACTTAAATTAGATGATAACGCGAAGGTTATCCCCATAAATAAAAAAACAAAGCTTTTAATGCTCGGCGATTCAATAACCCAAGGCTATGACGCAATAATACCCGAAAATTCGTATGCCACGCAGGTTATTACGCATTTTAACGCCGAAGCAATTAACAAGGGTATTGCGGGCGAGCAGTTCTTCCCTGCCCTTGTGCTTCATCCTGAAAGCTTTAAACCGGACTTAATTACCGTAGCTTACGGCACGAATGACTGGCGTCATGGTAATAAACAGGATTTTGACAAGGCCTGCCTAGGTTTTTTCGTTAATTTACGCAGCTCTTACCCTGACGTTCCCATTGTTGCATTAACACCAATTTGGCGCGTTGATATTGATGCTAAGTACGAATTTGGTCAACCGCTTAGTTATATTGCTGACTATATAAAATTGGTTGCAAAGCAGGTGCCTAATATGACGGTTATTAACTGTATAGATTATATACCCCATAACCCAAGGCTTTTCCAAACCGACGGTGTACACCCCATTGATGCAGGCTTTAGGCATTACGGTAATAATCTTATTAAAGAACTTGAAAATATTATATAAAAAAATAAAGGCTCTTCGGAGCCTTTATTTTTTAACCTATAATAGCCTCACCCGTGCAATTGACGGAGTACGGCGAAGCTTCGTTATTATAAATAAATGATGCCGTAAGGCGTATATCCTGCGAGGAAGCGCCGATATAAATATCGTATCTGCCGTTTTCGGTAACAAATTCCTTTAGCATAACGTTATAATATGAATAATCGGTTGGGTTAAGTGTAAAACAAATCCGCTTGCTTTCCCCCGCCTTTACGAAAACCTTTTGGAATTTTTTAAGCTCCTTAATTGGCTTAACAACGGTTGATATCGGGTCACCGATATAAAGCTGAACTACCTCAGCACCGTCAAAATTACCTGTATTTTTTAAATCAAAGGTTATTTCCAAATTACCGTTATTATTGTTGCAAACCAAATTTTCATAACTAAATTCGGTATAAGACAACCCGTGGCCGAAGGGATATAAAATTTCTTCGGGATGCTTATCATAATAACGGTAGCCCACGTCAAAGCGTTCCTTATATTCCACCTTATAGCCGTCGCCGGGATATTCCAAATCAGTACGCATTTTATTTGGAAAGGTTTCGGCAAGCTTACCCGACGGGTTTATTTTGCCGCATAAAATGTCGGCAACTGCACCGCCTGCCGCTTCACCGCTAAGCCACATTTCAAGTATAGCATCGGCTTGGGTTTCGCTTTTATCCAAAATCAAAGCGCCACCGTTTTGCAAAATCAGTACTATTGGTTTATTTATTACCTTGGCGGATTTTATAAATAAACCTACATTTTGGTTCAGATATGGGTTTTTTCTATCAAAAAATTCGGTATCTTCAGATTCCATAGAACCTGCGAAAAACAATAATACATCACAATCTGCAATTTCACGCCTAAAGGGCACCGTCTGCGGCCACATCATATCGGCGGGTAGCTCACGTTTTTTGTACATTTCAATATACTTAAAATCCACTTCAGGTAAACGCTTTTTAAGCTCTTCCAAAGGGCTGTCGGTATATTCTTCCTGCTGATTTACCATTGCGCTGCCCTGTCCTGCGATTAAAGGTGACACCGCATATTCACCGATAACTGCAATTTTTTTATACTTATCGGCAGTAAGCGGCAATACATTGTTTTTATTTTTAAGGAGCACCATACCCTCGGCCGCAATTTGTTTTGCTACCTCGTGCTGTTCGGCTCTATCATAATTTATTTTGGGCTTTGCATTATCTTCCACAAGGTTAAGCATTCTGCTAACCGCAAGGTCAATTTCCTCCGTTTTGATGGTACCGTTTTGTACCGCCTCGGTTAGCTGTGCTATAATTTTAGGGTTAGGCGGCATTTGTAAATCCAGCCCTGCTTTTATGGCACGGCTTATATTTTGAACTGCGCCCCAATCGGATATAACCACACCGTTAAACTTCCATTCATTACGAAGCAGGTCAGTCAATAAATACCTGTTTTCAGAGCACCAAATGCCATTAACCTTATTATAAGCGCACATAACGCTTGCGGGGGCTGACTTTTTAACCGCAATTTCAAATGGCTTTAAATATATTTCACGCAAAGCACGTTCATCAACCTCGGCGCTGATGGTTAAGCGTTCATATTCTTGATTATTAACCGCAAAATGCTTTAAACAAGCTTTCACGCCCAATTTTTGAAGCCCGTTAATATAGCCTGCCGCCAATTCACCCGCTAAAACAGGGTCTTCGGACAGGTATTCAAAATTTCGACCGCATAAAATATTTCGTTTAATATTTACACCGGGCCCCAGTAGCATATCAATGTTATGTGCAATACATTCCCTTGCCAAAGCTTCGCCCATTTGGTAAGCCATATCCACATTCCAACTGCTTGCCAAATTGCAAAGGCTTGGGAAATGGGTGCAGTTAGCTTGCTTTGATGCCCTGATTCCGTGAGGTCCGTCAGCAAGATTTAGTGAATTTATACCTTTTTCTTTTAGTGGGAAGGTTTGCATATTGGCAAAGCCCGTTAAAAAATTAGCCTTCTCTTCGAAGGCTAATTCATTTATTTTGTGGTTATTTAACATTTTAAATCACCTCAAAGCGCAAAAATTAAAATTCCTCAACAACACTTTCACCGTTAAGCCAAGCTTTAATGTTAATTGATAATAAATTCCAATTTTGGAAGCCGGGGTTCATAATAGGTGCGCCACTTTCGGGGTCGTAATATTCGTGAAGCTCACCACTTGCAGTAATATCGTTTTCAAGCAGCTTAACGGTTTTTTCGCCAAGCTCCTTAGCCTCATCCAAAAAGCCGTATTTAACAAGCCCCTTGAAGACCATATAATTTGAAATACCCCAAATTGGGCCCAACCAGCAGGATGGGTTACCCGATGCTTTGATGCAATACATTTTTTCATACTTTGAAAGGCTTCTGACACCAAAAGGAGCCCAAAATGCATTGCTGTCCATTAGGTTTTCTTTAACCATTCTTTCAGCCTGTTCAGGTGTTGCAATACCGCTCCAAAGAGCTAAAAAGCCTGACCAACAGCCAATTCGCTGAATTATACAGTCCCAATGCCTTGGTGCACCCGAATGTAATTTTTGTTCGGGGTTTATAGGCAATAAGTTTAAATCGACACTGTAATACATACCGTCTTTTTCATCATAACAATGTGTTCTGATTGCCTGACACAGCTCTTCGGCCTGTTTTTTATACTTGGAAACGTCAATATCCAGCAATTCACCTATATAACAAAAGGCCAAAAGCTCCTTATACATAAAGCAGTTGAGATAAATTGAGGCCGAGCTTCTGTAAGGTCTGTAATATGTTGATGGGTCATTATCTACACCGATTGCGGCATCATTAATCCAAAAATAAAGGCCCGTGGGCTCGTGAAAGCAATGGTCGTTATAATATTCAATAAACTTCTGAAGCTGTGAAAAATGAGGTCTTATCCATTCAACATCATTATATTTTTTAACAATAAAAGCAGCGTGTTGCGCTAAACAGGGCTTGTGAATATTGGTTTCGCCCCATTTTTCGTAATTTTCCTTGGTAAGCCATGTGTCTTGGTAAATGGGCACCCTGCCCTTGCTATCCATTATATTTAAGGAATTTAAAATACAGCCTATTTCATATTCCTTAATATCTTCAGTAACAAACTGGCTAAGCGCAATATTGGTAAGCCAACTGTCCCAATCCCACAAGGTGTTATTATAAACACTGCCGGGAACTATAAATTTATATTCCAAGCTACCTGCGGGCTCGCGAAACATTTTTTTGTAATTTTTTAAAGCATAATTTAAAATAATGTTTTCAGACATAATTAACTTCTCCTTTAAAGGCTTATCCTTCTTGCTTTGCCTTTTCTATTTGAGCAATTAAATACCTGCCAACCTCGCACATATACCTTGTGGTTGCGGGATACAGCTCAGCCGGTTTACCTCTATAAAAAGCGTCAGCCTCATAAGTAAGGTCGCCCTGATAATCAATTTCAGCCAATGCCTTACACATTGCAATAAAATCAATTTTTTCCATAAACGGAAGGGTATGCTTATCTGACTTAAAGTCAGTATCGTGAACGTGAAGTGCCTGTAAACGCTTGTTTCCCATTTTGCGAATAAATTCAGGTATATCGGCAAGCATTAAAGAAACGTGACCGATATCGAGACAGCCAACTATCCATTCACTGTCGATAGCGTCAAGATATTTGCAAAATTCCCACGCACGTGAGCAGGTGCTGTCACTTGGCACCTTATTGCCATTATACCATTGCCACATATTTTCACAAGCAACCTTAATGCCAAACCTTTCACAGTAAGGAATTAGGCTTTTATAAAATTGAACATTCAATTCAAAAAGCTCGTCGGGATGCTCGGCATAAACTAAATGCTGTTTAGGATGAACAACAATAATCTTTGCTCCAAGAATTGAAGCAATTTCCATTGCGCGAACAATTTTTTCAAAAATAACCTTATCCTCTTCCTCCTTGCCAACACTTGAGGGAAATGGCGCGTGTGATTGATTACAAACAATACCCAAGGAATCGGCATAAGCACGAAGGGCCTTTGCTTTTTCTACATAATCAGGCGCATTAAACTCATAGTTTTCGTCGCGTGTAAGCTGAAAAAGAGAAATATCATAAGCATCAAAGCCGGCATCGGCATTAATTTTAATAGCTTCCTTTGCAGAAAGGGACGAGCCCACCCACTGTGTTAAGTTTGAAAGTAACATAAAATACACCCACCTTTTAAATTTTAAAAATCAATTTCCATACCGTCGTAAGATACCTCAAAGCCCTTTTCAGCAGCAATGGGTAAAAAATCGGTATAAACACTGTTAATGCCGTTATGTGAAAAATGGTTTAAAACCACTACTGTTTTTTCATCAATTAGTTTTTCCTTTATCATTCGGTCACGACAGGCAATATTTCTACCCAAACACATATGACCGTGATAACTAAGTTCTTCATATCCGCCTTCGGTACAATCAAGTGAAACCAGATCGAAGTGCATTTTGTTTTTTATCATATATTCCCAAGTTTCCTCTCGGAATATATCGGTATCATGTCCGTAAAGCATGTTTTTTTCGCCATCGCTTACAGCGTAAATAAATGGATTTTCCGTTCCATGATAAGCCTTAAGCGCAGTAACCGTATATTTGCCAAGCTTAAAGGGCTTAAAAGGATAAATTTTAACAAAGTTAAGATATGTAAAAACTGCTTCGGGCAATTCGCTAATTATTTTTTCAACATCCTCACTACCGTATAAATTCAATTTAAAGTCAGGCGCAGGATGTGAAAAGCCCTTTTTAAAATATAAAAAATCCACAGGATAAAGGTGATCCTTATGCACATGTGTAATAAGACAGTTGCGAATATCGTGCAAATTGATACCGTTAATTTGGCAATGATAATATGTGTCGCAAGGAAAATCAATAAGCAGACTGTCATCAACAATTGCCTGTGACCTGCTGCGAATATTCTTACCCTTAAGCTTTAACGCCTTACGACAATTTTCGCAATCGCAAAACATTGCAGGATAACCCTCAGCTGCGGCAGTACCTAAATATCTCAGTTTCATACTATCATTACCTTTCTATATGATTAATTAAATTTTTGCCTGTATTGAGTGGGAGTAATTCCCTTTTTTGCCTTAAACATACTGGTGAAATAGTGCGGGTTTTGATAACCGATAAATTCGGAAATTTCCTGCACCGATTTTTTAGTATACTGTAAAAGAGAACAAGCAATACGAATTTTGTTGTTAATTTGGTAATCGTAAGGGGTTGTGCCAAATTCACGCTTAAACAGCTTTAAGCAATAGTCAGGCGAACGATAAATATGGTTTGCAAGCTCATCATTATTTATTATACGGTTGCTGTTTTCATCTAAATAATTTTTTAAAAGTACCGCTTCGCTGTTTTTCTGAGACTGCTTATTGATTAAATAAAGCCTATGCAAAATTCCAACATAAAGACTTGCAAGCTTGGCTTGCTTTTCAAGCTCGGGCATATCAGAAAAGGAAATTTTTATCATTTGCATAAACTGCTCTTTAAGCGCAGGCGCCGAAAAAACAAACTGATTATTAAGCGAAAAGTTAACAAGCAGTGATTGAGCCAAGGTGCCCGATAGATTCATAAAGTATTTTGCCCAAGGATTTTGTGCATTAGCATAATATTCGTGTGAAACACCTGCGGGAAGGATATAAACATCATCGGTTTTAACATCTATCCTCTTGTTATCAATAAGCAAGGTGCCTTCGCCTTTAAAAACATATTCAATTATAGTAATGTTAGGATTATTGCGTGTATAATGATGGTTTTTATCACATATTGAAACACCGGTCATTAACACATTTATAGGCAAGCCCTTTTCTTGAATTAAAAAATGCTTTATCGTTTCTTTCATTTATTACTACTCTCACAATTATATTATAATATTTGCGACAATGCAAGCTAATTAAACATCTATTATACTGCCAATATTTCAATTCGGGTGGATTCACCCTCATACTTAACAGTTCTGATATTAAGCCCTATTTCCATTAACGCAACACCTGTATAAAGGCGCTCACGCTCTATCCCGTCTATAATAACACGATAGGTTAAATCAGACTGTAAGCCGCTGAATTTTTGAATAATGGGTTTATAGTCGATATTGTTTTTTTGCATAACTAAAACTGCCAAGGACTGATGCTTGTCACCAGACACAAACTGCCAAGCAATATAGCGATTGGTGTTTGCGGTCAAACGGTAATAGTCACCCGTGCGAATTAAATCGGCATAATTTTTATAAAATTCGGTTTCGCTTCTAAGAATTTCAATGTCGTCTTCGGCTTCCTTGGTTAAATCAAGCTCAAAGCCAAATGTGCCCGCCATTGCAACGTTTGAACGGGTTTTAATCGAAGTAACACGCTTACTAACATGGTTGGGAGAAGCGGTAACATGCGCACCCATTGAAATAATTGGATAACAAAAGGAGGTTCCGTACTGAATATTAACCCTTTCAAGTGGGTCGGTGTTGTCACTGGTCCAAATTTGAGGCGTATAATAAAGCATACCGCAGTCAAACCTGCCACCGCCGCTTGCACAGCTTTCAATAAGCAAATTGGGATAACGGTTATGAATTCTTTCTAGAAGATTGTATACACCTAAAACATACCTGTGGTGAACCTCGCCCTGTCTATTGGCAGGTAAAGCGTGTGAATAAACGTCGGTTAAATAGCGATTAAAGTCCCATTTAATATATTCAATATTATTATTGTCCAAAATATCGGCCATCATTTTAAATACCGCGTCAACCGCCGCGGGATTTGCCATATCAACAACCCATTGCTTGCGTCCAAGCACGCCCTTGCGGTCAGGTGCTTGCAAAACCCATTCGGGATGCTGACGGTAAAAACTGCTGTTTTCCGAAACACATTCCGGTTCAAACCACAGGCCAAACTTCATTCCAAGCTCGCCGATTTTTGTAATAAGCTCACTTAACGGACAGCCAAGCTTTTCTTCATCAACAAACCAGTCGCCCAATGAAGAACCGTCACCGTTACGGCCTAAAAACCAGCCGTCGTCCAGAACGAATGTGTCCACACCGATTGTTTTGGCCTGCTTCGCAATAGCCAAAAGCTTTTCGGAGTTAAAATTAAAGTATGTAGCTTCCCAGTTATTTATAAGAATGGGACGCTTAGCGTCGGCATACTTACCCCTGAAAAGATTTTTACGAATAACATTGTGATAATTATGTGTTAGCTTGGCAAAACCCGAATTACTAAAGCTGTGAATCACTTCAGGTGCCTGAAAAACCTCGCCGTCCTTTAATAAATAGGTGAAGTTTTCGGGATTAATACCCATAACAAAACGGGTTGTGCCGATTTGTGTTTTTTCCATAGAAGCGGTAAAGTTACCGCTGTAAACAAATGCCATGCCATAACAGCTGCCAACCTTTTCGTCGCAGTTTTTGGAGCAGGCAATAACAAATGGGTTACATTGATGACTTGACGAGCCCCTTCTGCTTTCGGCAGTAAGCTTAATATCCATAAGAGGTGTGCGGTGCATACTGCGTTCAGAAAAGGGCTTACCGTCAAAGGTTATAAAGTCAAATTCATCCTCGTAAAAGTCAACACAGGTTGATAACACCGCTTCAAGCGCAATATCCTTGCCCGTATGGTTTTCAATTCTTACCGAACGGGCAATAATATCATTTTCTTCAAATGCGGTGTATAAAAGATATACCCTTAAATCGTGGATATTATCAATTAAACAAACCTCAACCGATTGCGATTCAGTATTTGTGTCGTGAAGTGCAGGAAGACCGTTTAAAATCGGTTTTTTATCAATATATTTGGCACTATGAAACCTTAAATCGCACACTGACGAACCATCGCAAAACCTTACCTTAAGCGGTGTGGTTCTGAAGTCGCCAATGCCATAGGCCGAATACTCCAAGGGGCAAACATTTGGAGAAAGCTCCCTTGTTTTACTATCATACACAAGTGGCATTAGGGTATGATAATTCATCTTGCCGCATTCATCAGCAACCGAATCATCTAAACGGGTGCCATAATATAAATGTGCAAGAAAATTATTTTCGTTTACCGCCATTTGATATGTAGTATTTTTTGTATGTAAAGTTATAACATTATCTTTAATTAAAACCGACATAATACATCTCCGAAAAATTGTAATTAACCTGTAATACCTACACGATCAATACTTTCAATAAACCAACGCTGTAAAATCATATACATAATAAGCATTGGTACAATAAACAACACACAGCCTGCCATAAGGTAACCTATACCCTGCGGGTCACGCGCACTGTTTAAGATAATATGATATTTACTACCCAAGGTTTCGGGTAGACGTGAAACCTGTCTTGCAAGCGGGAAGTTATCTGTAAGATACATACCTGAAAGCAAGGAATCGTTCCAATGCCATATCATAGAGAATACAGTTACTGTAAGAATTACAACACCCGAGCTGGGTAATGCAATTGCCAAAAATGTCTTAAACGGACCCGCGCCGTCAACCCATGCAGCCTCTTCAAGCTCCTGCGGAAGCCCTTTGAAGAACTGGATGTAAATATAAATAAGAATACCCGATTTTAAACCAACACCAAAAAGTGACGGCAGCCAAAAAGCCCAAGCCGTATCCAAAATGTCGGGTCTTAAATCTACTCCTATAAGCTTATCAATAAGTCCTAAAATACCAAACAGGTCAAGATGTGAATAATTAAGCATTCTTGGAATTATAATCATCATATCAGGCACAAGAATGGTTAAAAACAGAATTGCAGTATATACTTTTTTCAACTTAAAGTCAAATCGTGCCAAACCGTATGCCACAATTGCACAGGAAGCAACCTCTATTCCTGCACTTAACAATTCGTTTTTAAAGGTTGACCAAAACGATTTTACATATTCCATTGCATCTAACGCTGCTTTATAATTTTCAACAATTGCAAATTCAGTAGGAATCCATATACGTGTTGAATTTAAAAACGCATACTTACTTTGCAATGAAGTAATAATGGTATATATAAGCGGATAAATAATAATAAAGCCTATTGAAAGAAGAATAACTAAACGAAAAATCGAATACAAAATGCCAACGCTTTTTTTCTTTATAAGTTGACCATTACGGTCACCAAATGAAGAAAACGCATTAATAATATTCTTCATTATTATAACAGCTCCTTTCCGCTGCAGTCCGTAAGCCATACGACTTACGGCAATACAGCAATAAACCTTGTCTTAACTTAAATTTATTACGGCCATAAATTATTCCCAACGCTTCATTAGTATACGGTTATAAAGGAATATTACAAGACCCATAACCGCACCACAAACGAGGAAGTAGAACCACATCATAGCCGAGGTTTCGTCATAATTACCTGTACGCATCATAGTATATACATTTCTGATTAAGGTTGTACGTTCACTGGTGATAAGCTCAACCATTGTGAATACCGTAACCAAAAGTGTAACTCGTGAAAGCATTGGGAAGGTAATAAACCAAAATTCTTCCCACTTTGTCGCACCTTCAACGCGTGATGCTTCAAAGAAAGATTGCGGCACAGACTGAAGGCCTGCCAAAAACAATACAATTTGTATACCGCAGCTCCAAACAAGGTCAAATATCTTACTAATAGTTGCTGTTATATATGTAGCAACCTCGCCCTGAATGTCAAGCAATTTAACAATATCGTCGACGCTTATCATATTTGCAGAATATGCATCGGATACACCCATGCCTGACATATCACTGCCTGTGGTCTTGAAAATAAGATTCATAACCGCACCGGTTGAAATAATTACCGGCAAGAAGTAAAGGGCGCGGAAGAAAAGTCTTCCCCTGAATTTTTGATTTAATATAAGCGCTAATGTCATACTTAAAAGTATAATAAGCGGCAACGAATATAAATATGATGTTGCAGAGCTTGAAAGCCACTTTTCATAGTTGGGGTCTTCAAGCAAAATTTGCTTAAAGTTTGCAAAACCAACTAATTTAATATCAATGCCGCCGGATATGATTTCGATTTCGCTAAATGCGAATATAATCGACTGAATAAGCGGTACTGCAAAGAAAACCACTATGCCGATTATCCAATGCAATGTAAAAAGATAACCATATCGGCTTTTAAGCTCTACTATTCCCCTGTTTTTCTTTATTTTTTTCATAGACTTATCTCCGTTATAAGATATTCATACGGAAGCACTTCACCGTCAGGGGTATTTATAGCCTTATCCGTATAGTTCACATAAACGCACACGCCATTTTCAAAAACAGTTCTTCTTAAGCCGTTATCCAAAACGGTATGCTCAGATATGTGTTGTCCTGAAATCTTCTTATAATAATCAGAAAGCTGTTTGGAATTATTAAAAATATCATTCTTAATACCCTCAAACACACTGTTATAATAGTAAGGATATTCAGCGTTAATTAACGTATTGTCCCAATTGTTTATTACAGTGTATCCAAGTCCGCTTCCACCTTCAACAGCCTTTAACAGCATTAATTTGGGATTTGCCGATAAATTAATGCTTTGCACTGTGATAGGAACACTTCCCTTAAATACCATTTGATAAAAAGGAATGTCGTATAAGAACACCTGACTTTTTTCAGAGGCAACAGGTGCTTCGGTAATAATATCCGCCATTACAGCTGAATATAGGTTTGCGCTTGATGCCATAAAACGCTTTTTATCACTTTTAATAGATTTAATCACATCGGATACGGCATCTGAAAAACCGTTCTTTGCGTAATATTTCGAATTATCTTTATCTATATAGTCCGAATACGCAGTTGAAGAAGCGCTGTCAAGCGATATGCCCATAAGGTTATACTTGCCTGTTTTAGCCGATATTTTATCAAACACCTTGCCAAAGCTAGCCGGTGATAAAAGGTTAAATGAGTTATCAGTCTTTTGACCTCTTACCGCCAAATCATAATGGTATTGAACAGCCTTTTGCTCACCTGCATTTGTAACTGAATCAAAAAATTTAGTAAACCCGGCTGAGCCTTTATTAAATCTTTCAATATCAAAATCAAAATACAGGTCAATATTGTTATTTTTTGAATATTCGAAAAGCTTTTTAAGCTCTTTAAGTGAGCCAAGTGTATTACTCACCTTGAAATTGCCTGCAATTTTACCAACGTCGACACCACTGTCACCGTAGCCCTTAAGCTGAACTGCAAAATCGGTATTAAGCTCTTTCTTAATTTCGGCCATAATCTTTTCGGCTTCTTCAAGTGTAGTGGTAGGATATACCGACTTATAAGGAATACCGACAAAAGATTTTGTCATTAAAGCGCCGCCCAACATTCTAATATTAAGCGGAATTTCCTTACTTGTTTCGTTCATGCCAAATGTATCGATAAGATAATCTCTATACACCTTTGCCATTCCGCTGTAATTAGCTTGGTCATCACTTAATGGGCAATAGGTTATAGAAATAGGCTTTTCAATCATTTTTTTGCTGTAAACAAGACTTTCCACTTCATAGTAAGAGAAAAGCACTGCCGAATGGTTGGTATAACCGCGCATTTGAAAGGTAGCATAGCATGAGGAATATCCTAAGGTTTTCGAGCCTGAGGTAGCCTTTATCCAAGCCGAGCCTTCGGAGCTGTCAATAATAGCACATACCGCATTATTGCCCATTTTAGCACCGTAAACGCCAAGTCTTACAGGCTCCTTAATTGAGGTTAACGCAACCTCATCAATAGCCGAGTCATAACCGTAAACCTGTGCCGAGAAGGAATCACCCTGGTCGGACTTGGTATTAACACCCATAAGCGCACCTGAGCCTGAGGTAATAAACAAATACGCGTTTTCGGTATCGTTTTTAACACCGCAAAAGAAGGGTGCGATGGAAATTGAAACCACGCGGTTGTCGCTTTCCTGAATTTTTTTAGGGTTAACGCTAAGCTTTACGCCCTTTTCGGTTAAAACACATTCAAGGGGTATCATTACACCGGCATCAGCAAAGTAGTAATTTAAAACAATGCCGTTTTCAAGGGGACTATGGGTAACAAAACCGCCGTTAACCGCATCGGTATAGGAATAATATGTATTAACCTCATCACTGATAAAGTTTTTACACTCAACCGCTAGAATAGATTCAACTCTGGGATGTCTTTTTATAGGCATACCAAATTCATCTACCTGTGGACCGCCTTCATCGATTGGAGATGTGCCCCACTTTTCGCCTGTGGCGTTATCGGTTAAGATAAAGCCCATATTGCTGTCATCTAATTCAAGGGTATACTTTTCATTTGTTGCAATAAGATTATCGTAAGGGAGGTCATTATCCTCAACCGCTTTAAACGACTTTGAACCGAAGCCGGTACCGCATGCAGCAAGTGATAAAACAATTGCTATACAGCAAATAATAGTAATTATTTTTTTAAACATACCGTCTTCCTCCTTAAAGCGTTAATATCTCGGAAATAACTGTTACAATAAATCCTCCGAACTGCTGCACAAGAATAATTATTGTAATACCTAAAAATACAATTGCGCCAACACCTGCAATGGAAAGTACGCTTGTACCAATTAGTCTGCCCATACTGATATCATGTATTTTAAGCAGGCCCATTACCATTAATAACAAGAAGTAAAGTATTGCAATTATACTTAAAATATTTAAAAAGCTTGCTTCGGTAGGCAGTAATACATTGGTAAGCACCAAGTTAATAATGCCTTCAAAAATTAAGGGCAACAAGCTGTAACAGGTAACAATAGCAATTTCCTTTAATCTGCCGCGACCGCCAAGCAAGGTGCATACCATCCAGTTTGCAACTATCCACAACACAACAAGGCCAACAGTTTTAGCAAACAACCAAATTGAGTTAAAGGATGCCGGGTCATAAAGGGTAAATAAGAAGCCGCCCTTAAGGGTTTGAAGAATTGAAACAATGTAAAATGCAAGTACTGATAATACGCAAAGTAAAATAGAGCCTTGCTTTTTGTCTTTAATTTCTTCAAAGGCATTACCCGGATGAATTAAAACCGAGAACATAAGATTTAACTGCTTATTGCGAATAATTTTTAGCTTCTTACGGGTCGAAATAACCAAGAACACAATAGCTGCTGCCAATAAAACAACCAAGCCTACGAAAATTAGGATAAAGTTATCGTTAATAATTTCACTGCGCTTGTATTCAAAGGCTATTGCATAGGTTTCTCGGTCATAACCCTTTTTAGCATATTCCAAGGCGGTATCATAATCGCCTTCGTTAATATATGCACGTGCAAGCGCGCCGTAAGCCGGCTGGAAGTTGCTGTCAAGCTTTAATACCTCTTCCCAACCTGCTTTAGCACCCTGATAGTCACCCTTAAGGGTAATACCTACAAGGCCCTTAACCTTTTTACCGAAATCGGTAATTTTAAATACGGTAATTTTGTTTGTTGCACTGTCAGAAACAAGCACCTGATTACCGTTTTCCTGAATAGCTAACGCAGAAACGGTAACAAAGGTACCAAGCTGTGTACCGAAGCCCATACCGCCACCGAAAACCGACATAATTCGACAGGCGGGGTCGTATACAAATACCTTACCGAAGGCCGATTCAAGACCGTAAACAAAGCCGTTAGAATCAACCTCAATATCAAAGATATCCTGCTTGGCAACCGCACCGTTGTTATAGGTGTGGTTTATATCCACGTCAACAAAGTTAATGTTGTCTGAATTTAAAATGTTATTACCAATACCAGGGCCCAATTTTCTTACCTGACCCACACGTTTAGAGTCGGTATAGCCTGTACTGGTATAGATAAAGCCGTTATCATCAAGCGCAAGGTCAACAAAGCAGAAGGGCAAGCGCTTTGCGGTTTTACCAAGCTTTGTATTATTTGGGAAAAGACGGTTTTTAATATTTGAAAAAATGCTGCCAAGACTTGCGTCTACAGTATTTGCACCGTAAAATCCCAAGAAGGTCATATCCGAATCATATAAAAGTGCGCCATAGTATGAGCCGTCACTTAAAATATAGGTATAGCCGTATTCGTCAATTGCCATATTTGTTGGACGAAAGTCAAAATCGTCCGGAATAAGATTAGACTTCGGAAGTGTAATTATTTTAATTAAGCTTCCGTCAGGGTTAATGTGAAGAATACGACGACCTTCAGTATCACAAATATAAATAGTATTATCCTTTGCTATATATAAGCCCTTAGCGTCAACATAGGTTTCTGTACCGCCGATAAGACCG
This sequence comes from Oscillospiraceae bacterium, assembly GCA_015066005.1. GTDB lineage: Bacteria > Bacillota > Clostridia > Oscillospirales > Acutalibacteraceae > UBA737. Next base: position 9,396 of record SVPF01000021.1, on the reverse strand, counting down.
ATTTCATTAACCATTTTATAGTTCTCATCCAAAACCACAATTCTGGAATCGCTGTCAAGCACGTAAAGCTTACCGTCGTTACCGAAGGTTATATCATTTATCTTGGAAAATGCATCAATACCCAAAGTAGACGCGTCAATATTATATTCTGCGCTGTACATGGGGCGGTTATAAACCGCCTTATCCTGTGCACCGACATTTGACCAATAGGTATAGCTTTCAAAAGGAACCTCGGCCGCCATTGTTACTACCGGTGTTGCAAGAAGGAGTAAAACAATAACGACTGCCAAGATATTTTTAAATAATCTTTTAGACATATCCCTACTCCTTTATACCCGCACTGCTCATTGCTTCAACAACATTACTTTGTGAAATCAGAAAGACAAGTATCGGGGGTATCATCATAATAACCGTAACCGCCATCGAGCTACCTGCACGTGCAGTACCGCCCGCTGTAATTTGTGTAACAATTTGCGGAAGTGTCTTTAGCTGTTCACTAAAGATAGTACCGTTTGGTACTTCGGCCCAAATATCACGGAATGCAAAAAGCATAAGGGTAAGCCAGGCAGGTTTAATAACCGGCATTACTATTGACCAAAATACCCTGTAATGACTTGCACCGTCAATTTTTGCCGCTTCAAGCAACGCATTTGGAATATAACCTTCGATATACTGCTTTGCCAAGAATACACCAAGGGTTGAAGCCATATGCGGTAAAATAGAAACCCAATAGGTATCTATTATATGCATTTTTGAAAAAATCAAATATCTGGGAATACCGAGTGTGTACGCGTTAAACATAAGCGCAAACTGTACTATCCAGAAAATAACATTCCTACCTTTAAATTTAGCCTTCGAAAGTACAAAGGCTGCCATTGTAGCAATAATTATGTAAAAGAAGGTAGAAACCACGCTTATAAACAAGCTGTTGAATATATAACGTGAAAGCGGCACCTTAAGTGAAGACATAAGGTCCGGAAGAATTAAATAGTTACCGAAGGTAGGTCTTCTTACAAAGAAGCGAGGCGGGAATATTAATAATTCATCCAACGGCTTAAAGGAGGTGCAAACCGCATAAATAAGCGGAAGCATTGAGAATAAGCCTGCCGATATTAGAAAGGCGACATTAATAAAATCGCCGAATTTTGAACGGGTGTAACGTCTAGATGCTAATTTTTTACTTGATGCCTGTTGCATTGAAAGCACCCAGCCCCTGAAAACAGCTTTAATATTAATAACAAACACCTCACTTTTGTACAGTTGAAAGCACTTTACCAACAATTAAACGGGTTGTTACCATCATAATAAACAGTACCACCGCAATTGCCGAAGCGTAACCGAGCTCGTACCTTACCGTTGCCATATCCTGCATTAAGGACACGATTGTGTCAACCGCGTTTGATTTACTTGGGTAGCCTGCCAAGGTAACCGCAATTGCACTAACCGAGAAGCTGCTTTGAATTTGCATTACAGCACTGAAAAGCAACATATTAGACATTGAAGGTAATGTGATATATCTTAATTCCTGCCATCTGTTGCGAATACCGTCGATAGCGCCTGCCTCGTACATATCGCGACTTACATTCTGCAAGCCCGAAATGTTAGCAAGGAAGGAAACACCCATACTTTGCCATAACTGAACAACAATAATTATGGGCATTAAATAGGTTGCGTTTTTAAGCCATACTATCGGTTCGGTAATAATACCAAGTGATAATAAAAGGCTGTTTATATAACCGTAGCTATCGCCGCTGAAGGCAACCTGCCAGATAAAGTATGCGTTACCAACCAGCGACGGCGCATAAAACATAAATGAAAGCACCGCGCGCACATTGGGGGTAAATTCGTTAACCAACCACGCCAATATGAAGGAAAGCAAGAAGCCAAGCGGACCTGCTACCACCGCAAAAACAAAGGTGTTTTTAACGGTGACCATAAAGGTTGCATCGTTTGTAATTAATCTTCTGTAGTTATCAATACCAACAAAAATCGGTGAAGAAATCATATCATATGAGGTAAAACTGAGAAAAATTGATGATATGATAGGGATAACTGTAAAAATAAGGAAGAATATAATAAAGGGAGAAATCATTACAAACATTGGGAACTGCTCTTTAAAAGAGCCTTCGGGGGAAAGTCTGCGACCGTTAATATTTTTAGCCATAACCTATTTTCCTCCTCCTTTATTGATATTCTTTAATTTTTCTTGCAATTTCATCGTCTGCAACCTTACTCCACTTCATAACTGCATCCTTAGAATTGCTTTCACCGTTTACTACCGACCAAAATGCCTGATCAACCGCACGTGAGAGATAATAGCTACCCGGAACCTCAGGCACTTCCCTTACCTGTAAGCGTTGTGCCTCTAAAATTTCAAGATGCTCTTTATCCCAAGCAAGATTTTGGAAGGCTTCAACGTTGGCGGTGGTTGTACGTCCAATCATGCCAAGTATAGATTCAACGTTATTGTTATATCTTGTTTGTGTTTCGGCCGAGGTCCACCACTTAAGGAATTCCCAAGCCTCTGCCTTGTTTTCGGACTTTTGAATAATACCGCAGCCTGTGCCTGCGCCCGCAATTGTGCGATCGCCGTTTTCAGAAGCGGGTATTAAGCCAATTGACCATCTGCCTGCAATTTCAGGTGCGGCAGAATAAAGGTTCATATAAGTGCCAAGGGGTGCAATACCAAGCGGAACAACACCAACACGGAAGCGGTTATAGAATTCGGCTTCCTTTAAATAACCGTATTCGGTATATAAGTCAGTCCAAAAATCAAATACCTCAATTGCCGCCTTTGAGTTAAGGTCGGTTGCGTTCTTTTCAGCATTATAAAGTGAAAGTCCCTTTTGTGCCATTAAGGTTGGGAACAAATTAAGACCGCCAATACCTGTATTTACGGTTGTAGCAGTTGTGATTTGTGTGTAAGGCACATAAACGTTCATATTATTTCTTTGAATTACCATTGCCGCATGCTTGAATTCGTCCCAGGTTTCAGGCACCTTAAGACCCAATTTTTCCATAATGTCCTTGCGGTAATACATTAAGAAATAGCTTTGTGTATCGGGCAAAGCATAGAGTGCATCGCCGTATCTGTAAGGCTCCTCAGCGGTCTTTTGGAAGCGCTGTAAAACCTCGTCACAGTCCTTAAAGTTTGATAAATCGTAAAGCGCACCGCGTATACCAAGGTTTACAGGCTCGGTGCGTGCCAAATGAAGTGATAAATCTGGGAAATTGCCCGACAAAATACCGTTAATTAGTGATGCACTAACAACATCAATACGCACGTTGATACCTTTTTCAGGTGTGAATGAGTCCTTAATAAGTGAATTAAGCACCATTGCCTGATCCTGACCCCAGTTAATCCAAATAGTGATTTCCTTGTCAGAGGTATTCTTCTCGGTTAAATTGTAATCTTGTATAAATGAAGCGAGAAGTCTAATTGCACCATACCAAATTGATTCAAAGAAGTTGGCATTTTTATTTTCGATTGTTTCGCCATAAGGTACAATTTGAATTTCATCAAGTGCAAGTGGCATATTTGTCATATCATATAACCACGAGCTTACCGATGTATAGTTGTTGTAATAATCCTTAACGTATTGCTGTGCAACGTAAGGGCTTTTTAGCATTTGCTTTAATACACGTGACATATTTTCAATTGCCGCAATGCTTTGGGTGCTTCTGCTGCCCGACATTTTCTTCATATCAGCAGCAATTTCATCAAGTGCTGTTTTGCATTCCTCTAAGGTCTTGTTAAAATCCTTAATTTGCTTAAATAATTCATAGTCGCGGTTAACGTCAGGTGATTCACCTGTAATCATAACTATTTTAATGTATTCATCACCCAAACGGGTAACCACTTGCGAAAGCTTTCTTACAAATTTGCTTTGCGGACCAACCGTAACCTCTAACGAAAGGGTATGATCACCCTCGTCAAGCCATACATAATAAGGCGACTTTTTGTCGGCGCCAAGTGTGCGGTATTCCCAGCCTGTGCCAAAGTCAAAGCCAATGCCGTCTGCTTCGGCAAAGGGTAATTTACCGTCAATTTTCATTTTACGGTAGCTAACGCCGTTAATAAGCTCGGATTGCTTGTACCTGAAGCCAAAGTAATAATAACCCGCAGTTTCAACCTTGAAGTTCCAGGTCATCATACTGCCGGGTGACTGCCACGAGGTACCGCCGATATAATTAACCTTGCTTGTAAAGGGGTCGTTAGGTGTCATTCCTGCATCGCTGTTATTGCTTTTAGGAATTAAGGATTTTGAATTTTTTATATCAGCATCTTCAGCCTGAATAGTAATAATTTTTGCATCAATATCATTAAACTTATAATCCTTTGAAATTTCCGAATATTTTTCGAACTTTTCAACAGGAATAAGTGTTATTTGCTTAATTAAAATTGCTTGTTCGGGTTTAGTAAGGGTAATTGCTTGGTTACCCTTTTCAAATTTAAAAATATAAGGTTCGGTCACTACGCCGGTATAATCCTGTAAAACCAATTTTATAAATTCGCCGGTTTCTACCTGCTCCTGTGCATATTCATTACCGTTAGAATCGCTACGGGGCTTTTCAGTAGCATTTTTCCATTCTCGCTTAAGCTCTAACTGAGCAGCGCTTAAAAACGGATATGCACCGTTAATCATAACCCCTAAATTAGGGTCAATGCCGGAAGCCACAGGCTTCCATACTATTTGAATATTGTAAGCTGCCGCTTGTGGAACATTAACGTTAAAAGTAATACTTCCGTTACCGTCAGCCCAGTTAATTACGCCATCCTTAAGTGTGGCGTTAGTATCCTTAGAATTAAACTTTTCAAGCGATACTGATATTTCATTTTCAGCATATTTAAAATCGCCGTTATTCTTATACTGTTCGTAATCACTAACGTCCACACCTGCAACACCGCTTTCAGAAGCATTTTGTTGCGCCGACTTATCTACTGTTTGAGCGCTATAAACAGCGTTCCCCATAATTATTAAAGCGATTAACAAAAAGCCTATGCCCTTTTTCATTATTTTGAGCACAATATCAGTCCTTTCGCCATAGAATAAATTTGGAATTTGCATTTAAATAGGACAGCCCTCTGCCCACTTTAAGTAATCAATACATAAGAAGCAGAGGGCTGTGCAAGGTTCAAAAATTAGTTGTGGCTGTGTTTTTTCTTAAGATAGATAACAACCGCAACACCTGCCAAGGTCATAACTGCTGTAGCTGTAACAAGCACCAAAGCAGCATAGTCATTGGCAATAGGAAGCTTAACTTCGCCGAATGCTACATTTGCCTTAGCATTAGCTGCAGCAGCTGTAGCGGCTGAAGTCTTAGCTGATGTTTTAGTTTGGTACAATGTGAAATCATCGAAGAAGAGGCTGTTCTTGCCTGTTGAACGAATAGCGATCCACTTAGATTTTGCAGTAAAGGTGTAGGTAACCTCTACCCATTCGCCATCTTCAAGATCCTTAAGGGTTACCATCTTTTCAACGTCTACAGGGTCACAGTAAACGTCAGGCCAGCTGTGATGAACTAATGAAAGGTCGGTCATAGCCTTAGCCTCGTCGGTAGTTACATAGAATACCATCTTATACTTCTTGCCTACCTCAAGCTCTTCACGGTAGAAGAGTAAGAAGTCAAGATTATCCTCAACACCTGCTAAGCGGTGAATTGCCTTAGCGCCGTTGTGTACGTATTCGGCGGTATAGTCAGGTGAAGACGGACGGTAGTATTCATAACCCTCGTGATAGTCGTAAATAGAATCTTCGTATTGTTCCATATCCTGCTGATAACCGTTAAGGCTCCACTTTGCATACAAAATGGTGTTAAAGGTGGGGAAATAGTCATAATCGAAGTATACGTCTAATTCGGGGTAAGCATACCAGCCCTCGAAGGTGTAGCCTTCACGAGATAATACCGGTAAATCAAGCTTTGAATATGCCTTGCCTGTAGTAGCTGAAACAATTAAGTCACAGTTGGTTTCAAAGTTAACAACAATATCTTCAGGGTTCATAACGTTTGAATAAGCGTTCTTGTTGAAGCCCTTAAGACCGGGTGTTTCGTTTTCGCCGCCAATAACCCAAATGTTTTCATAATCAAGCGCGGACATATAATCCATTGCAAGCTTGCCGCACATTCTGTCAATAAAGATACGGGTAATACCCAAAGTATCCTGTGCAGAGGATGAATAGCAGTTTTCATACTTAAAGTTGTCGTAATACGGGTTAGAAACTACAGCAAACTTAGAATCTGCAACGTAGGTGTTCTTAACCAATACGTAGTCATAGTCAGCATTCATCTTTGAATAGCCGAACAAACCGCGTGATGTACCAACAACCTTACCTGTAAAGAATGAATTTTCAATACGGATAGGTCTGGTAGCGCATCCGATAAAGCCGCCGCAGGAACCACCGTCAAGATATACGGAAGTGTCAGCAAAGCATTCACGGATAATGGGATATTCTTCGTATGTTGAAGAAGCTGCATTATACTGGTCAACGAAGCCTGCAAATGCACCTAAGTATCTGTCATCAGTGTCGTGTGTAAATGTCATATTAGCATTTACGATACCAAGCTTTTCAATAACGGCACCCTTACCGATAGCAGCAAACAAGCCGCTGTAGTATAAAGGACCGTCGTAATTATCCTTAGTCTTGTTAAGGTAAAGACCTGAAACGGTGTGGTAACCGCCGTCGAGGTGACCGCGGAAGGCCTGAGCCCACTTACCCATGTACCATTCGTTAGCGGTTGCAGTCCAATTATCCTTTGAAGTATCGTTAAGAATAATGTCAGCGGTAATCTTGTAGTACAAGCCTGTTGTCTTACCGTTAATAGCATCGTTAGCAAGTAATGCTAACTGACCGCCTGTTTCGATAATATAGGGGTCAGCCTTTGTACCCGAACCGCTTGCATAATAAGCTGAAAGTAGACCTGACCAAACTTCACCCTTCTTGGTGTGGTCATAATTCCATTCGCCTGCGCCTTCTCTAAGAACGGGGAAACCGTTTTCAACGGTAGCCCAGTCCATTTCAAAGTTAAAGCCTGCCATATTTGTCTTAGCGGCTGCGCCCTTCATTTGATCAAGTGTTAATTTAGCAATCACTTCATCAGCATCGGTAGCATCCTTAGCAACGATATCCTGATCGGTATAAACGTTATAATATTTAACCTTGTTGTGACCGTTACCTGTTTTTGTTACAGGGTAATAACCCACAAAGTATGAATTATAAACCTTAACGGTAGCTTCGGTAGTCTTTTTACCGATCATACTTGCATTACAGGTTGAACCGGAAAGGTTAAGGTTATATGCATAGCAATTAGAAAATTCAATTGTAGCATTAGAAGCATTACCTATAAAGCCACCTGCGTTTGCCAACTTGTTACTGCTGCCTGCAACCATAGTTACGTTCTTAACGTAACAGTTGCTGATTTTTGCAGTGCTTCCTGATAAGCCTGCCCAGTTAGCATAACCTGCAAGGGCACCTGCCGAGCCTGCACCGCCCTCAAAATAGAAGTTTTCAAAGCCGAGGTTTTTAACGGTTGAACCGTTAGCAATAGCGCCGAAAAGACCGGGGTTTACGTAGTTATATACATACATACCGTAAATTACGTGTCCGCCGCCGTCAAGTGTGCCATAGAAGAAGTTTTTAGCACTTGTGTCAGGAGCCTTTAGATTGTTACCCCAGCTCTTAGGCTTTGTAAGGTTTTGAACGGGTGTACCGTCCTGAACATCATTCAAATAAATGTCGTTTGTAATTTTGAAATATTTATTCTTTGTGAAGTCTGCATTATTTGCCTTGCTAACTTCAGTAACCAAGTAATAAAGCTCGCTTGCATTTGAAATTAAATAAGGTTCGCTGGGAGTACCCTTACCACCTGCAAATTTTTCAGCCGGTACATAATCACCCTTAGGTTCTTCGGGCTGTTCAGGTGTAGTAGTTGCAATACCAACACTAGCCTTACCGTTTATAGAAGGATAGTTGTTAGCAACTGTCTTCCAAACATTCCAGTCAAGAGCCGGCATATTTGTTTTAGCCGCTTCACCTATCATTTTGTCTACAGTTAAAACTGTAAATTGCTTTTCAACATTACTTGTTGCAAGGAAGGTTCTGCTGGCATCATCAGCTCTTCTTATATAATACACATTTGTATAGGTTGCGTAAGCACCCATGTTGGTTTCGAAGTGAGAAGAGTTTGTTGAGTTAGAAAGCGGATGCGCTGAATTATCAATAAAGCTGTTGCTAACGGTGTGGTTGCCTGCTTTACCGATATAGCCTAAAATACCTGATTCAACGCGGGGATAACCGCTGCTGCCTGTTGTAAATTCAGAATTTGTAACAGCACAGTTAGAAATAGTAATTGTACCAACATAACTGTTGTGACCGCCACCAACAATACCACCCGCACGAACACTGCCAGTGCAGTTAACAACGGCATTGTCAAGTGAGCAATAGGTTACTTCAAGGTTATGAACGCTACCATATTTCAAACCTACGATACCGCCTGCAGCATATGTAGTGCGAACATAAGCGTTTCTAAGGTCGAGGTTAGTTACCTTACCGCCAACAATTGTTGGGATAAGACCTGCAGTTGTATTGCTAGCGCCCTTCTTGGTGTAAAGACCGTATACGGTAAAGCCGTCACCATCTAATTCACCGAAGAAGCCTTGTGCTTGAGCGCCAATCATCCAAGACTTGTAGCCCTTTGCGTCAAAAGTAGCTTCTGAGGGGCTTTCCATATCTTTTGCTGCAATGTTGTTAATATAAATATCGCCAATAAGCTTATAATACTTATATTCACTTGCATCAACGTCAGCTGCTTTTACGTTTTCGGTAACCATTTTGTAAAGCTGAGCAGCATTTTCAATTAAATATGGGTCATCTTTGGTACCTGTACCGCCTGCATAGCTTTCAGCAGTTGTACCGTCCCAAGCTTCAATAACGATTTCATCATTAGGTACGGGATAGCTATTTTCGGTGGTTTTCCAAACCTTCCAATTAAGACCTGGCATATTTGTTTTAGCAGCTTCGCCTTTCATTTGGTCGGCTGTTAAAACAGTTGTGTTATAGGTATCAGCCACAAGACCGTAGTTATTAGCATTTGTAGGCGTAGGAGTACACTGACCAAACAACGGAATATTAGCAGAAGAGAAATTACCTTCAGCCTTTATAGCTTCAGAAGTACGCCAGAATGTACCTGTAAGCGCACCAACGTATGTTTTACCGGCGATGCTTGCCAATACAGCACAGTCTTTAATTGTTGTAGTGTAGCCTGTAACGCCGGAGGTTGGACCACGACCGATAAGACCTGCAACGCCCTTACCTTCGGGAGCATTAAGGTAACAGGTTTCATCGATATATACCTTTTCAAAGGTTGTCGAGCCTGAACCCTGACCTGCTACGATAC
>SVPF01000050.1 GCA_015066005.1 Oscillospiraceae bacterium | reverse complement strand
TTTACACGCTATGCGTGGCAAGGTTTTGGGGCACCCTTTCAAAATCTCTGATTTTGTCAAAGGGTCAAGTTCTTATTCTTTCTTATTTATTATTTAATCGCGCAGCGATAAACTATAATTTGAAAATATATCTACAGCATTTCAGCATTATAAATCGCTCTTTCGCCGCCGATGAATTTTGGACGGGTTCTTGCGGCAACAACTAATGCTTCGCCGATTTTGTTGTTTTCTAAACGCAAGGGAACCGCAACCTTTTTTAAGTGCATTCCTATAAGTGTTAAACCAATATCAATACCTGCATCTGCCTTTATTTCTTCAAGGACTATCGGATTTTCAAATTTATTATACGCTTGTGTCGCAAGTGAGCCGCCCGCTTTGGGCTGAGGTACAACATTAACCTGATCTGCAAACGGCAGGGCATCGTGTTCAATAATTATTGCACGGTTAAGGTGCTCACAGCACTGTATAGCAAGATAAATACCTTTTTGCTTTGCAAAATCATAAAGCGCATCAAATATTTGACCCGCAACCTCAAAATTTGAATTTGTACCGATAGCATCGCCCACCACCTCACTGGTAGAACAGCCAACCACCACAACACTTCCATTTGAGAGCTTCGCCCTTTCGCAGAGCTCGGTTATAACACTTTTTGTTTGTTCATAAATTATTTTATTCACATAAATCACCTTAAAAATTATTATACTTTCATTTGCCATACAAATCAAGGTGTTTAGGCAAATTGCTTTTAACAGATTATTTACAATTTTTACTTGAAAAATATAATAAGATATGGTATTATTAGAGAACATAAGGGAGTAGTCGACACATTTTTGTGTTACGAAGTTCAACATCGTGGGAATTCCCTGGCTTCGTATTAAATGACAAGACTTATCTGTGTTTGGCGGATAGGTCTTTATTTTTTTATTAAAGTATATATTTGTCAACGCAATAAATAATATTTTAAAAGGAGAAAATTAGAAAATGAAGTATTACCTTCAAAAAATTGAGGATGTTTTTAAGCACATCGGCAGCACTGCCGAAGGTCTTACATCCTCCGAAGCAAATGCCCGACTCCAGCAATACGGCAAAAACAAGCTTGACGAGGGCAAAAAGAAAACTATGCTCCAGCGTGTTTTAGAGCAAATATCTGACCCGATGATTATTATTCTTATAATTGCCGCTGTCATTTCAGCAATTACTGAATGGTTTGAAGGCGGAAGCTTCCACTTTGTATTCCCGACCGACACTGTAATTATTATGGTGGTTGTTGTTATTAACACCGTTTTAGGTGTTGTACAGGAAAGCAAGGCCGAAGCCGCAATTGAAGCGCTGCAGGAAATGAGCGCCGCAACCTCAAAGGTGCTTCGTGACGGCAAGCTTGTTTCTGTCAGAAGTGAAGACCTTGTTATTGGCGATATTGTTATTTTAGAAGCAGGTGACGCCGTTCCCGCTGACTGCCGCATTTTTGAATGCGCAAGTATGAAAATTGAGGAAGCCGCGCTTACAGGTGAATCGGTTCCTGTTGATAAGCTTATAGGCCTTTTAAACGGCGGCGAAAATGATGAGGTTCCCCTTGGCGACCGCAAAAATATGGCTTATATGGGCTCTACCGTAGTTTACGGCCGTGGTAAAGCAGTTGTTGTTGCCACCGGTATGGACACCGAAATGGGTAAAATTGCAAACGCTATTGCTGAGGCCGAAGAGGGTCAGACTCCCCTTCAGATCAAGCTTTCACAGCTTTCAAAAATTCTCACCTTCTTAGTGCTTGGTATTTGCGTTGTACTGCTTGGCTTCCAGGTAATTACCGCACTTATCGGCAACACACTTTCCTTTGGCACCTTCCTTGAAAGCTTTATGGTTGCCGTGTCGTTGGCGGTTGCCGCTATTCCCGAAGGTCTTGCCGCAGTTGTTACAATAGTGCTTTCTATCGGCGTTACCAATATGTCTAAAAAGAACGCCATTATACGTAAGCTTACCGCTGTTGAAACACTCGGTTGCGCACAAATTATTTGTTCCGACAAGACGGGCACCTTAACCCAAAACAAAATGACCGTTGTTGACCACTTTGGCGATGACGAAAACTTAATTGCAAAGGCTATGGCGCTTTGCTGTGATGCTGAAATTGATGCTGATGGTGTTGTTACGGGTGAGCCTACCGAAGCGGCTTTAGTTTACTATGCTAACACACTTGGCCTTAATAAAAACGACCTTGTTGCCGCTGCCCCCCGTATTGGCGAAGCTCCGTTTGATTCAGGCCGCAAGATGATGTCCACCGTACACGAAACGGCTGATGGCATTGTACAGTACACAAAGGGCGCGCCCGATGTTGTACTTAATAAATGTACCCACGCCCTTATAAACGGTGAGGTTGTTCCCTTTACTGAAGAAATTAAGGCTTCGGTTTTGGCTGACAACAAGCGTATGGCTGACAAGGCGCTTCGTGTGCTCGCAATTGCTTTAAGAAAGTATACCTCAGCCCCCGCCGATTATGCCCCCGAAGCCCTCGAAAACAGCCTTGTTTTTGTTGGTCTTACAGGTATGATTGACCCTGCCCGCCCCGAAGTTAAGGCCGCTATTGAGGAATGCCGCAGCGCAGGTATTACCCCCATTATGATTACCGGCGACCACAAGGACACCGCTGTTGCAATTGCTTTACAGCTTGGCATTATTGAAGACCCATCTGCCGCTATCACAGGCGCACAGCTTGATGAAATAAGCGACGAAGACTTTGCCGAACGCGTTACAGAATTCCGTGTTTATGCACGTGTTCAACCCGAACACAAAACCCGAATTGTTAACGCTTGGCGCGCACGCGGTATGATTACTGCAATGACAGGTGACGGTGTTAACGACGCACCCTCTATCAAGAGTGCCGACATTGGCGTGGGTATGGGTATTACCGGTACCGACGTTACAAAAAACGTTGCCGATATGGTGCTTGCTGACGATAACTTTGCCACCATCGTTTCAGCCGTTTCAGAGGGCAGAAGAATTTACGATAATATCCGCAAGGCTATTCAGTTCCTACTTGGCTCTAACCTTTCGGAAGTGCTTTCAATCTTTACTGCAACCATTATGGGCTTCACAATTTTAAAGCCTGTTCATCTTCTTTTCATTAACCTTGTAACCGACTCTATCCCCGCTTTAGCCCTCGGTCTTGAAAGACCCGAAAGAAATATTATGAAGCGCAAGCCCCGTGACAGCAAGGAAGGCGTTTTTGCAGGCGGTATGGCATTTGACGTGTTCTACCAAGGCGCACTTGTTACCATTCTTACCCTTGCAGCATTCTTTATTGGCGAATACCTTGAAACCGGCAAGCTTGACCTTTTACACCCCGTAACAAGCGGTGAAGGTATGACAATGGCTTTCTTAACCATGTCGATGTGTGAAATTTTCCATTCCTTCAATATGCGCTCACAGCGTGGCTCGGTTTTAGGTATGGCATTTGTACAAAAATCACACAACCTAGTGCTTTACGGCGCAATGGCCGCTTCTCTTGCACTTACCACAGCGATTATTGAAATCCCCGTGCTTGCAAATATGTTTGACTTTACACACCTTGACCTTAAGGCTTATGCAATTTCAATTGCATTGGCATTCTCGGTAATTCCGATTGTTGAAATTATTAAGGCCATTCAGCGTGCAATAGACAAAAAGAAAAACGCATAATTTTTTAAAGGAAGAAGTTTAAATGCTTCTTCCTTTTTTTGTAAATAAACCGCCCAAAAGCTTTACGGCAAAACAATACTATTGAAAAAAGCAACGTATTATGGTATTATTCAAAGGATGATTGTTTATAAAAATTTTAATAAGGCGGATTTTATAAAATGGAAATTGTTGCTGTGCTAAACGCAATATGGACTGTAATAAGTACAATTTCAAAAATAATATCCAAAACACTTTGGTATAAAAATATTTTTAAATGTGTCGGTATTGTTGCCACCCGAAAATTTAAACCTGCAAAGCAATACCACAAATATGCGGTTATTGTTGCGGCAAGGAACGAGCGCACCGTTATTGGCAACCTAATTGATAGTATTAAACGCCAAAATTACCCCGAAGATATGCTTGATATTTTTGTTGTGGCCGATAACTGCACCGATAATACCGCTGCTATTGCACGTGAAATGGGCGCAATTTGTTACGAACGCTTTGATAACGAGCATCGCACAAAAGGCTATGCTTTACAGTATTTGGTGGAATGCATTCGCCGTGACTATGGCATTGAAGCTTACGAAGGCTATATTCTTTTTGATGCCGATAACCTTTTAGCACCCGACTATTTAGAGCAAATGAACAACGCCTTTGATGCAGGTGAAAAAATTATAACCTCTTACCGCAACACCAAAAACTTTGGTGATAACTGGATAGCTGCTTCCTACGGTGTGCATTGGCTTCGAACTGTTCGTAATGAGCACAGACCTCGTTCTCTCTTTCATCTGGCAACACGTATTCAGGGTACAGGCTTTTTGTTTGCAAACGAGCTTATAAAAGACGGTTGGAATTGGGTTTCCTTAACAGAGGACCGTGCCTTTTGTGCCGATGCCGTTGCAAAAGGCTATAAAATTTCATATAACCACGATGCAGTTTTTTATGATGAACAACCCACCAGTATTAGAATTGCCATGCGCCAGCGTATTCGTTGGGCAAAGGGCCATTTACAAGCCTTTTTTGAAATTGGACCCAAGCTTTTCGGACACATTTTTATAACAAACGGTGTGGCAAGTATTCACGAAAACGGCAAGCCGTCATTTTGGAAACGCTTATTCAATAATTTACGACTTCGTTTTATGAGTCTTGACATTTTATCGAATGTCTACCCCCGTGCGCTTTTCATATCCTTTAAACGACTGATTTATTTAATTGTGCGAATTACAGTTATTTGCATTTTAGCCGAGGGCGCAAACAAAATCGGCGCGACTGTTATTACTGTGCTTTCGTGGACCGCAGAAACCTATTTAACAACCATACTTGTTGCGCTTTACGTTTATATAATTGAGCACAGGCGAATTCAAAAAATCGGCTTTTTTAAAACTATTTGGTTTGCCGTGACCTTCCCCATTTTTGACCTTATAGGCAAGCTGTCACTTATAATTGCAATATTTATGAAGGTTGAATGGAAGCCTATTCCGCACGATTCTAACATAAAGATTACCGATTTAACCGAAAAGGCTGAAAATAAAAAAGAAAAACAAAAAATATCTTGACAAACAGCGCTTAATGGTGTATAATCCTCTTGTTGCAATCCAAAGACAGTAGGTGGCATTATGCCGTAAGCTTTATCGCCTACCGAGGTAAGCGCTTAAATGTTATATTTATGCTTATTTTTGTCCGTCTTGTTTTATGCAATGACGGACTTCTTTTTTAGATTGCATAATCTAAAATTTTGTGAGGTGACAAAATTGCCAAACGCAGCAGTATTAGAACAAAAACAAAAGCAGGTAGCTGAAATTTCTGCAAAGTTAGAAAAGGCTATCGTAGGTGTTGTAGTTGATTACAAGGGTATCACAGTTTCTGACGATACTAAGCTTCGTAAGGAGCTTCGCGAAAACGGTGTTGATTACTTCGTTGTTAAGAACACCCTTCTCGGTCGTGCTATTGCTGACACCTGTTATGCTGACATGAGCTTCGCTCTTGAAGGCACAACGGCTATCGCCCTTTCTGATGAGGACTACACCGCAGCCGCAAGAATTCTTTCAAAGTTTGCTGAATCACACCCCGACTTCAAGATTAAGACTGGTTTCCTTGATGACAAGGTTGTTGACACCGCTACTATTGATGCTCTTGCTAAGCTTCCCACCAAGGAAGTACTTCTTGCAACAGTTTGCAACGTATTCCAGGCACCCATCGCTGCATTCGCACGTGCAGTACAGGCTATCGTTGATAAAGAAAACGGCGAAGCTTAATTAAATTTTAAAACAAAAAAATATTTATTGGAGGAAAATAAAATGGCATCTGAAAAAATCACAGCTATGATTGAAGAGTTAAAAACTCTTACCGTATTAGAACTTTCTGAACTTGTAAAGGCAGTAGAAGAAGAATTTGGCGTATCTGC
>SVPF01000020.1 GCA_015066005.1 Oscillospiraceae bacterium | reverse complement strand
AATAAAATCGGTGTCGGCTTTGCCGACGGATTTATATATTGTGCCGTAGGCACACATTTTTTATTATTTATTATTTTTTCTTTATTCTTTTTTCTTTTGGGCGTTAGCCCGATAAACCCCAATTTATTTTTATAATGTCATTCAAATATTTTACTTGATTATTTTAAAACATTATGATATAATAGTTTTTGCTGTAATAAGCAGCCCCTATGCGCTGATAGCTCAGTTGGATAGAGCATCTGCCTTCTAAGCAGAGGGTCGGGGGTTCGAATCCCTTTCAGCGTGCCAAAAAATTCGACTTGTTTCGACAAGTCGAATTTTTTTATCCATTGCGAAAGCAATGGTATATCATCAGCCGTTAGGCTGTATATCATTAAGGGCGGCAAAACCGCCCTTGTATCTCATCACACCTTTAGGTGTGTATAAAAAATCTTTCGCAATGATGATATACAAGACTTCGTCTTGATGATATGCAATTCCTTGCGGAATTGATGATATACAATGCTTCGCATTGATTTGTTTGTGAATTTATGCTATAATTCCCACATAGGAAGTGAGATTATGCCTAAGAATTATTTGCTTGTTTATTCAGAACAATTAGCAACAGATATTGAATTGCTATGTAAAAATATAAAGGCACCGTCTAATACAATCTTTCAAATTCGGAAAAGTTCGAGCAGTATTTATGCCAATATTCGTGAGGCTAATTACGGGCAAAGTAAGGCAGATATGCTTTCAAAATTTGAGATTGCATTAAAAGAATGTAGTGAAACTGAAGGTTGGTTACAACTGTTATTTAATACAAACAATATTGATGAAGAGATATTTAAAAAGAATAGAAACCTTTGTGGTCGCATAAGGCGATTATTAGTTTCAAGCTGTAAGACTTTGAAAGGAAAAATATAAAGTAGGAATTTAATGGAATATATTACACTTAAAAATGATGATTTAATACACTTTGAAATACTATGTAACCTAATGGTTGAATATATATCGGAGACTGATTTGCACCAAAATATTACAACCCCAAAAGAGCTTATACCTAAAATAACAAAAAGCATGATTGATAAACTTGATGAAAACCGTTTCTTAAAAATTGTATTCTTAGAAGATGAACCTATTGCTTTTTGTTATGCTAAGATTGATAAGATAGGAGATAAAGGTGTTGTTCGAGCTAACTGGGGATATATAATGGAGCTTTTCGTAAAGAAATCTCATAGACGAAAAGGTATTGGCAAAGAACTTATTGGCAAGTGTGAAAGTTTCTTCAAAGAAAAAGATGTACAAAACATTTGGTTAACAGCAGATGCGGTTACAGGAATACCTTTTTGGTTGGCAAACGATTATTCTGATACAGGAGAAATATCCACAGAGAACAATCAAAAAATATTAACAAAATCTTTAAAGCTGTAGCGGTTCGAACCCATAAATCAAAAACTCAAAGGGCATTGAATTTGTACACCCTTTCCAATAAAGAAGCTATAACCTTTAGGTTGTGGCTTCTTTATTTTTATATGGAGAAAGGGATTCGAAGCCCTTATAAAACACAATTGTTTCTTACATCGAAATATGTTATAATTATTTTATAATTCTTAACAAGGTGAGATTATGGATTTATTTGCATTACAAAACAAGGTAAGTGAAATTGTAAGGCTTGCGGCGGAAAAATACTTTAACACCGCTACCACAATTATTGAAAAGGGCGATGCCGCCAACATTGTTACCGACGCCGATTTAAATGTACAGCAGTTTTTAATGGAAAACCTTAAAGACCTGCTTCCCTGTTGCAGTTTCTTGTGTGAGGAAAACGACATTGTTAATACTGATACCGAATTTGTGTGGATTATTGACCCAATTGACGGTACCACAAATTTTGCAAGGGGTATGGCAGAATGTGCCATTTCTGTTGGGCTTTTACAAAACAACACGGCAGTTTTAGGTGTGGTTTATGCCCCACGCTTAAATTTACTTTTTACAGCTACCAAGGGTGGCGGTGCATTTTGTAACGGGGAAAGAATTCACACTTCAAGTAAAGACTTTAGCCGTTCCATACTTTGCACTGCATTTTGCCTTTACCACAAGGAATTTGCAAAGCAATGCGCCGATGTTATACTTAAAGCGCTTCCACTTTGCAGTGATGTAAGGCGTTTGGGGTCGTGCGCGGTTGAGCTTTGCTTTTTGGCCTGTGGTAAGTGCGATTTATATTTTGAATACAGAATATGCCCGTGGGATTATGCGGGCGCATATTTAATTTTAAAGGAAGCGGGCGGCATAATTAGCGGATATAATAAGCAACCCTTAGATTTTAAAACCGATACTATACTTATTGCCGCCAACAACACCGAAAATTATGAAAAGCTAAACAGCATTATAAATGAAGTAATTAAAGCCAATTAAAAAAAAACGCCTCAAGAGAGACCTTCGTAAAGAAGTTGTCTCTCTCGGTTTTTATATACACAAAACGAATGACACTTTGCACATTGAATGTGAAAGTGTCATAGTGGGTTACATACTTTTAAAAATAACCTATCTCAAAGATAACAATAATTAGTGATATTATTGCTTTGCAATAGTGTTATTGAAACCTTGCGGTTTCAGTGATATTTTATTTGCCTATAAACTGCCGAAGGCAATAACACTCGGCTTTTAGCCGAATATAACTGCGCAGCAATAGAACTCGCCATTGGCGAATAAAACTGGCGTTGTATCCTTACGGATACAACGCCAAGGCGGTTTTTGTTTTATTGACTTATTGTAGATTCATTACTTGAAGTATCTTCGGGCTCCTCAATCTTAATGTTATCCATAACAAAACGGTAGAAGTCTTCCTTCATAATATCAAGCGATGCTGTATAGCGGGATTTTGTAACCGCTACGCAATAATCAAGATGATTTTTCTTTTCCGAATCGGAAAGTTTTTCGGCGGCGGGAAGCCATTCGGCCGCACCGGTTTGCGCGTTATACTTTACATATTCGGTAACAAAGCTCTTGTTGTAAAGCATTGCAATGTGGGTGTTATTTGAAAAAATATCAGTACCGGGAAGCAAGCGTGAATCGTACTTCATACCCCAAAGGTTTAACACTGTCGGCAAAATGTCAATATTGCAAACAGGCTGGTCAATTTCAACCCTTTCAATACCCGGGCAGTACATAATACAGCTTGATTTATACTTTTCAAAATTAGCTTCTAGGGTTTTGCCCGCAAGCGAATTTACATGATTATCGGCAAGGTAGTAGGGATAATGGTCGCCGATGATAACTATCATAGTTTTATCAAGCTTGCCTGCAGCTTCAAGTCTTTCAAGCAAGTAGGTCATTGCTTTTTCAAGCTCGTAATTGGCAGAAAGATAATACTTAGCGCCCCAAGTAAGCTCACGGCCTGCCAGCAAGCCATTAACGGTGTTATAATTTCTTACCGCAATGGGATTAGCATTAGAGTACGGACCGTGACCCGAGAAGGTCATATAATAAGCGTGGAACTGCTCCTGATTTATATAATCATCGATAGACTGCTGCATCATTTCAAGGTCGGACGAAGGCCAAGCGGTTGTAAACTTCATACCCTGACCCATAAATTTAAGGCTTGTATAACCTAAATTGGGGTGGGTTTTGTTGCGCTGATAATAATAACCGCGGAAGTTATGGAAGGCGTGAGTTTTAACCCCAATACCTTCAAACATATGGCCAAGTGAAAAGGGTAAAAGCTTTGTTTTTGACTGTACAAAGCTGCCCGCAGTTGAGTTTGCATTGGCAACACGCGAAACATCAGGCCAAAGACCTGTCATAAAGGCATATTCACCGTTAGTGGTGGTGTTTTTAAAAGAATTATAGAAATTATTAAGCACGATACCGCCCTGACTCATTTTATAAAGCGTGGGGGTAACGGTTTCATCAATTGCATAGCAGGAAAATGCTTCCGCACAGATGTAAATTAAATTATAATCCTTCATACTGCCGGTATATTCGTTCTTATTGGTGCCGCTCAAAGCTGCAAAATAATCACAAAGGGCCTGCTTACCCGTATCGTTTGTTAAAAGCTTAAGCTCGTTAAAATCAAGCCCGTCAATTATATTCGGTGTGGTGTCAACTGTGGGCTCCTGCGGTGCATCGGGAACAACAAGTGTGTTTTCCTCCTGGTTGCCGCCGCCAAAGAACTTATAGCCAAGCTCAACAATTGAATTTGTTAGAACACCCAAGCGACTTGAAGCGGTATCGGTATCAATAAGGCTTGAGGTGTAGGCATGATAGGGTGAAAAATCGCCCGTACCGAAGGGTAAAAGCAATAAAACAGCCAAAAGCCACAAAACCACGGTTTTGCAAAGCGAAACAAGATGCATTTTTAGGCTGAAGCCCTTGAAAATCTTCTTAGGGGCGCAATAAGCATAAACGATTGCGGCAATAACGGGCAAAAGGCAAAGAAGTATCCACAAAACAGAGTCCTTAATAGTGTCCCAAAGGGCCCAGCCGAAATCCTTCATAGCATCCCCGCCGACACCCATCATTGAAATGGAAAACAGCGAGCCAAAAATGCGATAATATATTAGCTGACTTACATAAAAAGCAAATGGAAGCACCATTACAATTGGTGTAACAATGCGATTGCCCATAAGCTTGTTTTTAAACCAACCCGTAAGTGTTGCCAAAAGCATAGAAATACTTGGCAAAAAGAAAATGAAATAAAATGTCATATCCTTAAAGCCGATTTGTGAACGAAGCAAAAGCTCCCAATAAAGCAAAGCAATAAAATAAAGCACACCGTACCTGAGTGTAGAAAGCATTTCATCCTTAATCTCATCAGTAGGATACAGCTTGCTTAAAGTCCAGTTAAACAATCCTCTAATTTTTCGGTTCATAACCTTCTCCTTAAACGGCATAAGCCATAGATACACTGCATTATACCACTTTCATATAAAAAAATCAATTAAATTTATATTTATATTTCTTAATTTATTGCGCTTTTGGGGGCTGAATGTTATAATTGATTGTAAAAAAATAAGTAATCACATTTTAAAGAGGTTTTTATGGAAACAGAGCTTTGGCAATATTTAAAAACAGCCACTAAGCCCATTGTGCTTTACGGTATGGGTAACGGTGCCGACAAAATAATAAATGTGCTTAACGAAAATGGCATTATGTTTCAAGGTGTTTTTGCAAGTGACGGCTTTGTAAGGGATAAGCTTTTCCACGGGCATAAAATTTCAAGCTATAGCCAACTTAAAGCAAAATTTGGCGATATGATTGTGCTGCTCTGCTTTGGCTCAAGCCTTCCCGATGTTATTGAAAACATTTTAAAAATTGCAAGTGAGCAGGAGCTTTACGCCCCCGAGGTAGCAGTCATAGGCGGTGGGCTGTTTGATTATAGCTTTTTGAAGGAAAATGCCGAAAGTCTTCGCTTTGTATATAACCGCTTGGCCGATGATGCTTCACGCCGTACCTTTGAAAATATTTTAAAATATAAATTAAGCGGTAAAATTGGTTATTTGCTTGACTGTCAGGTTGATGAGGCCGAGCCATATTCATCATTTTTAAAGCTTTCAAACGAACGCTTTTTAGACCTTGGCGCCTATAACGGCGACACAGTTTTGAGCTTTACAAAAAACTGCCCGAATTATGACAGCATTTTAGCAGTTGAGCCCGACAAAAAAACCTTTAAAAAGCTTTTAAGCAATACCGAAGGTATTAAAAATTTAACCGTCATTAATGCCTGCATTTCCGATAAATGCGAAACCGTCAGCTTTAAAATGCTGGGTGGACGGAATTCAGTTTTGGGGGATGGTAAGGACCAAATTAAAGCCGTAACGGTTGATTCTTTAGGCTTCAACCCAACCTATATTAAAATGGATGTTGAGGGTGAGGAGGTTGCGGCCATTAAGGGCGGCAGCCAAACAATTTTAAACTGTAAACCCAAAATGCTTATTTCTGCATACCACCGTACAGATGATTTTATAACCATTCCCAAAGCGGTTTTTGATATCAGGAATGATTATAAATTATACATCCGACATTTTAAATATCTTCCCGCTTGGGACACGAATTTTTATTTTATATAAATTTGGGGTTATGGTGAAGGCTCGCCGATAAACCATAATTCGCAACAAAAAACGCGGTAGAGAATGTTACTTCTCTACCGCGAAGGTTATATGTTTAAATTATTTTTGTAATTTGCTTTGCTTATTGCTTTTTGAAGCCTTAACAACAAGTGCGAAAAGCGGAATTAAAGCAGCCACGTTAGGAAGCACCATTAAGTAGTTAAAGAAATCGGTAAGCTCCCAAACCAAATCGTTCGACAAAAGTGTGCCAAGGAAAATAAACACAATTGCAATTACCGAATAAATAACGGTAGCAGCCTTGCTGTTTTTGAAGAGGTACTGAACGTTAACCTTACCAAAGAAATTCCAACCGATAACGGTAGAATAAGCAAAGAACAAAAGGCAAATTGCAATAAAAATATTACCAATGTTTCCGTTACCGAATGCATTACCAAATGCGGTTTGCATTGCGTTTGTTTTTGTGATGCCTGAAGATTCCAAAATTGCCTTATAATTTGAACCGTTTGCAGCTGATAAAGGACCGTCACCTACAAAAAGACAAGAAATAACAACTAAAGCTGTCATTGTAAGAACAACGAAGGTGTCAATAAATACACCGATCATTGCAACAACACCTTGGTCATGCGGTTTTGCTACGTTTGCCTGTGCATGTGCGTGAGGTGTTGAACCCATACCTGCTTCGTTTGAGAAAAGACCGCGCTTTGCACCCTGACTGATAGCGGTTTTAATGGCATAACCAATGCTACCGCCAATAAGTGCAGAGGGTGTGAAGGCGTATTTGAAAATCATACCGAAGGTTGCGGGAATGTACTGAATTCTGATACCCAAAATTACAAGGCCGCCAAGCAAGAAAACAACCGCCATAATGGGAACCAATTTTTCAGTAACAGATGCCAAACGGCTTACACCGCCGACAAAAATTATTGCCGAAATAATTGCCAAAATTACGCCGACAACCCAGCCGGGAATGCCAAAAGCAGTGTTGCAGGATTCAGCAATAGAGTTTGACTGAACCATTGTACCCATAAAGCCAAGCGCCAAAATGGTTGCAACAGCAAAAAAGCCTGCCAAAATTTTACCGAAGGCACCCTTATAAGCCTTGCGTATGTAATAAACAGGACCACCGTGTACCTGACCGTCACTGCCCACAACGCGTGTTTCCTGTGCTAAAACAGCTTCGGCATAAATTGTTGCCATACCCAAAAACGCGATAATCCACATCCAGAAAATTGCGCCCGGGCCACCAACTAAAATTGCGCCCGAAGCACCAACAATGTTACCCGTACCAACCTGTGCCGCAATTGCGGTTGCAAGCGCTTGGAAGGACGAAAGACCGCTTTCGCTTTTACCACCCTTAAGGGACAGGTTACCGAAAACCTTTTTCATACCCTCACCAAAGCAACGAACCTGCACAAAGCGGGTTGCAACTGTGAAGAAAAGTCCTGCACCTACAAGTAAAATAATCAGAATATAGTCTGACAGGTAGGCGTTAATCGTTTGCACGATTCCTAATAATTTGTCCATTTTTAAAACTCCTTTAAAAAAATAAAACCGAACTGCAAAACAGTTCGGCAAAAGTACAAGAAAGAAAAAATACAACCTTTGTCCTTTTGCCTGAGAGATTAACGGTTAAAAACCGCCTTGCCCCTTCGGCATCTGATTTAACAGAATTCTCCAAAGTGCTATCAGTTCACAGTCGAATACCTTCTGCAAACCTCACATAGCTTATTCAGTTCCCAATAAGTATACCACAAAAATTGTAAATTTCAAGTATTTTTTTAATTTTTTTGTTGACATCTAAAAAAAATGGTAGTATCCTAAAAAAATAAAAAATATATTATTATGTAAAGGAGATACATATATGCTTAAATCAGAATACCTTAAAAAAGTATACGCCGATGTTGAAGCACGTAACCCCGGCGAAAAGGAATTCCATCAAACAGTTTACGAAGTTTTATCTTCTATCGAGCCTGTTGTAGAATCCAACCCCGAATATCAAAAGTGGGGCATTATTGAAAGAATGGTAGAACCCGAAAGAATGATTACCTTCCGTGTATCTTGGGTTGACGATAACGGCGCAGTTCACGTAAACCGTGGCTTCCGCGTTCAGTTCAACTCTGCTATCGGTCCTTACAAGGGCGGTCTTCGTTTCCATCCCTCAGTTAATGCCAGCATTATTAAGTTCTTAGGCTTTGAACAAACCTTCAAGAACAGCCTTACCAGTCTTCCTATGGGCGGCGGTAAGGGCGGTAGTGACTTTGACCCCCGCGGCCGCAGCGATGGTGAAATTATGCGTTTCTGCCAAAGCTTTATGACCGAGCTTTCAAAGCACATCGGTGCTGATACCGACGTTCCCGCTGGTGACCTTGGTGTAGGCGCTCGCGAAATCGGTTACCTTTACGGTCAGTATAAGCGCCTTCGTAATGAATTTACAGGCGTTCTTACAGGTAAGGGTCTTCCCTATGGCGGTTCACTTATCCGTCCCGAAGCAACCGGCTTTGGCGCTGTTTATTATGTAGACGAAATGCTTAAGTCCTTTGGCGACACCATTAAGGGCAAGACCTTTGCAGTTTCAGGCTTCGGTAATGTTGCTTGGGGTACTGTTAAAAAGATTACCGAGCTTGGCGGTAAGGTTGTTACCATCTCAGGTCCTGACGGCTACGTTTATGATGAAGACGGTATCAATACCGACGAAAAGATTGAATTTATGCTTTCAATGCGTTCTTCAGGTCGTGACAAGGTTAAGGATTATGCTGACAAGTTTGGCGTTCCTTACTTTGAAGGCCAGAAGCCCTGGGGCACTAAGGTTGATATTGTTATGCCTTGCGCAACTCAGAACGAGGTTGACGTTAAGGAAGCTGAGCAAATTATTGCTAACGGCGTAAAATATTATGTTGAAGTTTCTAATATGCCCACCACTAACGAAGCAGTTGCTTTACTTAAGGCAAACGGTGTTACCGTTGCTCCTTCAAAGGCAGTAAATGCAGGCGGTGTTGCAGTTTCGGGTCTTGAAATGAGCCAGAACTCTATGCGCTACAGCTGGACTGCTGAAGAGGTTGACGCTAAGTTAAAGCAGATTATGAAGAACATCTTCTCAGCATCTCTCAACGCTGCTGAAAAGTACGGTATGAAAGGTGACTTGGTTGCAGGCGCTAACATTGCAGGCTTTGAAAAGGTTGCAAATGCTATGCTCGCACAAGGTGTTGCTTACTAATTCGTAATTCATAATTCGTAATGCGTAATTAACGCACCCAACTTTTGTTGGGTGCGTTTTTATTTTTTATATCATATTATATTGACATTTTGTAGGGACAGGCGTCCTCGACTGTCCGAAAATACTTTGCCGTAACAATTTTCCCATCATTCCATTTACTATTCTCCGCAAGCAAATCACCCAAATTTAACAAGTGTAAATATTTATTAAGAAATCGTCTGGTTTGGTCAATATCGGCCACATAAAAATAATTTTTTCCACTATCCGCCCAAGAGGTTTTACTATCACAGTTAACTAAAAGTTTTCCACCCTTAATCAAATACTTTCTAGCTGCACTAAAATTTCTTTGACTTTGATAAGTTGTTTTAGTAAAACCCTCGTTCATATTTAAGATTTGTTGAATAACTTTTTCAGTAAGTCTTAACATTTTTTATTACCCACAGTCATGTACAAACAATGATTAATCATTATTTTCGGCTGTAAATTTTTGTTTAATTGCCATACATGTTGTTACGATTGACGCGCAAGTCATCATAATTTCATCTAATTGGCCTAAACCCAAAAACATATCCGGCAAAAAATCAATAGGGCTTAATATACAGAAAATAGCCATCACACCAAAAATACCAGCAATCAAGCCATAATGCTTTTTCGATTTACTATTTTGTTTTGTGAATTCCTGTGTAGTAATGTTCGTTGTTAACGCTTTGTCTTGTTTAGTCATTTTAATTACTCCTTTAAATTTTGATTTCGTAAACATCTTTTGTCTACATTTATATTGTAATAATTTTGTTGATTATAAAAAATCATTATGTTAGCAAAATAAACTGGTATTTTTTACCTAATTTTGCAAATTAGGCAGCATATGATATAACTGAATCAAGCAAACAAGTAACTTGTTCTTTTTCATAGTTGACCTTTTTTATCGATAATTGAACCATGTCACCTATTTGTCCACATCCATAGTAGAATACCACCTTATCAGTTTCTTGGTCACGAACATAACACCCATAACTGTTACAACCAATTACTACACCTATTAATGTGTTAAACCTTTCAAACATTTCCATTGTATTAATTCACTCCTATTTTCTATTGTTTTTGGCTTATTTTAAAACTGGGGTAATCTATGTAAAAATATTAAGCAAAACGGTATTTTAAATATCCACCAAGCACAATTTAATATTAACTTTAACAATACGGTAATTAGTTTAATAATAAGTAATGCTATGATGGCTAATATCGCCCAGAATGGAGATATAAATATACCTATTATTCCTAAAAAAATGCCGGTTTCAAACCACGAACATACAGTATCTTTAGTATTTTCAATAACGGTTCCAGCCGCTTCGGTAAATTCTCCAATAAAATCTCCATTTTCATTAAATATTTTCATTTTAAAAACTTCCTATTCTTTAATTATTTTTTTGTATGATTTGTTATTTTAATATTGATTCCAAGTTGTTTAGCAACTTCAGGATTTTTCTTTTGCTTTTCTAATAAGCGCAATACTAAAATTCGTTCTTTAACAGTCAATTTTTATCCATTCCTTTTTAATGTATTCTGTGCAATTCCTGATTGCATAATTATCATACAACATTACCGTATAAAGAAAAATCATTACATCAGCACTATAAACTTAACTATTTATGCTAAAATAGCAAAATAAAAAAGCGTTTAGGATTTTAATAGTCCTAAACGCTTTAAATACATGTGTTAACTGCCGAGAAGTTTCATTTTTTCGCACCACAATTGGATTGCTTCAACTGTCATCGAAATTTTTTCGAGTTCCTCAAGAATTTTATTTAAATCGGCCATTTCAGTTTTATCCACTTTGCCGTCGGCTAGAATTTCCATTAAACGCATCTTTTTAGAGTTGACCGACTCTAATGAAACCGACATATTCACTAGAATTTCGTGTACGTTATCTTTATAAATAACCTCAGGCGCATCAATTTGACCTATATCACATTGATGACAACAATAATAATTCCTTAATTCCGGTTTATTATATGTTTTAGATAATGCCACTATGTCTTCCGGTGTTATTTTCACAGTTTCTTCTTCTATTTTAAGAAGCCTGTACTTATCTAAATAATTATATCGACCATTTTCTATTTCCGCAATTTGATCAGCAGCTTTTTCGCGGCTCCAAGGTTTGCCGTTTTCGTCGCGCATTTCTTCTCGGGTTATTTGATAAATGCTTTTATCTTCCTTAACTGATACTCTTCCCATACATATACCCCTTTTTAAAAAATCTTTTATTGATTTAATTATACCTTTTTTTATAGAATTTTCAAGTTCACATTTATTTAAAACATTTCAAACATTCCATAACACCTACCACTACAAATTTCAAATTAGTTTTGTACAGTATAGCAAATTCAATTGCGTTATAAATTGGGGTTTATAGCTCAATTGCATTGGTAGCACATCGTAGGGGCGAACTGTGTTCGCCCGCTTGCATCCACATTTTTTACGGGCGAACACAGTTCGCCCCTACGGGTTATATTAGTGAATATAGTATAATTTTATCGGACAGTCGAGACGCCTGTCCCTACGAAACCTAATTTTATTTGTACTATGTAGGGACAATTCACGAATTGTCCGTAAAATACAGCAAATCACAAACGGGCGATCAACAATCGCCCCTACGAGTTATCATTATAAATTGTTAAAATAATTCCGCATTACGCATTAATTTACATCGGTGCCGAAGGCACACCAAATTTATTCTTTATTATTTATTCTTTATTCTTTAAAACAACGGGTTGGAATTTTCCAACCCGTTGTTCTATTTTGGACAAGTCAGTCATATCATCTATTGAGGTGATAATTTTGATAACCAACGATGCATTATCAAATGTTTTATATGCCCTGCCGCCCAAAATTAAGGGGGCACTTTTTAATCTTTCCCCCACCGTTCAGCAAAATATAGCAGAAATAAGGCTTCGCAAAAATCTGCCGCTTTCTTTAACCGTTCAAGGTGAAACGGTTTTTTTAAAAAGTGACGGACAAACCTGTTTTTCGCTTTGCAACGGGCTTATTTACATAACCGAAAACGACATTAACGAATGCTTTTACCTTTTGTGTGACGATTCGGTTTTCGCCCACGAAAACGAGCTTAAAGAGGGCTTTATAATTATGAAAAACGGCTGCAGGGCGGGTGTGTGCGGCAGGCTTTCGGGTAATGGCGCCATGCAGGACATAAGCTCAATTAACCTTCGCATAAGCCGTGAAGTTAAAGGCTGTGCCAATGAAATTTTAAACCGTTACGGCGGTGGAGGGCTTTTAATTGCAGGCCCGCCCGCAAGCGGCAAAACCACCCTGCTGCGCGATTTTATTCGTCAGCTTTCAAACGGGCAACACGGGCGGATAAGCCGTATTGCTGTTATAGATTCACGCGGTGAAATTTCGGGCGGGGGTCAGCTTGATTTGGGCCTTGCAACCGATGTTCTGCAAACCGATAACAAAGCAATCGGCGCCGAAATTGCCCTTCGCACAATGTTTCCCGATTATATTGCCTTTGATGAAATTGGAAACATAAACGAGCTTAACACCGTAAGCCTTTGCTTTTCGTCGGGTGTAAAAATTATAACCACCGCGCATATTGAAAGCCTTTTTGACCTTAAAAATCGCCAAATAACACGCCTTCTTTTAGAAAGCGGCGCCATTGACCAGGTGGTTGTTTTGCCAAAAATAATTGGCGGCAAAATTCAAATTATTACCCCGAAGGAGCTTTACCGTGAGAATGCTGTTTAAGGCTGTTGGGTTAATTGTTATTTTGTGCACCTGCACCGCGGCGGGCTTTTTAAAGGCTGTTTCGCTTAAAAACAGGCTTGAAGGCCTAAAAACAATTAAAAACGGACTTTCAAAGCTTAAGGAAAGGCTTCGGCTTCACGGCGGTGACAAGCAACGGCTTATAAATGCCTGCTTTTCTTCCCCACCTGAAACGCTTTCTGATTTAAAAAAGAGTGATAAAGCACTGTGGTGTGAATTTTTAAGCGATTTCGGAAAGGGTGACACGCAGCAGGAATGTGACCGCTGCAAAGCCTATATATCGCTTTTTGAAGGCTTAATTACAACTGCGGCAGGTGAATATAACGAACAGCAAAAGCTTTACAAAAGCCTTGGCTTTTTAAGCGGTGTTTTTATTTGCATTTTCTTTTTGTAGGTGAATTACATGGATGTTGATTTTATTTTTAAAATTGCCGCTATCGGCATAATTGTAACGGTTTTAAATCAGGTGCTGATACGCTCAGGCCGCGAGGAGCAGGCAATGCTTACCACCCTTGCGGGACTTGTTGTGGTGCTTTTAATGGTTGTTAATGCCGTGGCCGAGCTTTTTACCACCGTTAAGGATTTATTCGGCCTTTAAAATGGATATATTCAAAATTTTAATTATTTGCATTATTGCGGCAATTTTTGCGGTAATTTTTCGCCAGCATAGGCCCGAATTTTCCGTTTTACTTGCCGTAATTACCGCAGTTTTAGCCCTTTACCTTGTTTTTAATACCTTAATTTCACCTATAAACACCATTTCGCAAAGGCTTGAGAGCTACGGCATTGAGCTTTCATATTTTAAAGTTGCCCTTAAGGCTTTGGGTATTGGCTATGTGACAAGCTTTGCGGCCGACATTTGCAGGGATGCGGGACAAACCACCCTTGCCTCCCTTTCGGAAACGGTAGGAAAATGCAGTATTTTTTTGCTGTCATTACCGCTTGTTATTAACATTGTAGATTTAGCGTTAGGATTTATAAAATGATTAAAAAAGCCGCTTTAATATTTTTAATAATGCTTTGCCTTATTACTGCCGTTTCAGCCGAGGAAACCGATATTTATAAAGAACAGTTTTTCGCTTCCGGTATGGATGAATTAGAAAATAAAATACCCGAAGATGCCAAAGATTTTTTAAGTGATTTTTCAATTGATATAGGTGACAGTAATTGGGTAAATTCCATAAACAGTGAAAACGCATTTTTACATATTTGGAGCTTTATTAAAAGCGGAGCTAAAACCCCCTTAAAAGCCTTTGGTATTATTTTGGCGCTTATTATTTTAAGCACGGTTATTTCAACCGCTTTTAAGGACGGGGTATCCGAAACAGTTACCTTTGCCACCGTTTTGGCGGTCTCGGCCGCGTTGCTTTCACCAATTTATTCGGTAGTCACCGCCGCGGCAGAGGCGCTTCGGGGCTGCGCCGCCTTTATGACCGCCTTTATACCCGTGTTTGCAGGCATAGTTGCGGCAAGCGGTAAAGCCCTTACCTCCGCTTCAATGAGCGGCGTTTTACTGCTTGCGGCAAACCTTGTTACATTTATTGCGAACTTTGCCGTTTTACCCCTTACCTGCGGTCACCTTTCTTTAAGTATAGCGGCATCGGTTTCCCCCTTGCTTCAAAACACAAATTTAGCAAACAGTGTTAAAAAGCTTTCACTTTGGATAATGGGCTTTATCTCTACCGTTTTTGTGGGCATTTTAAGTATTCAGACGGCCATTAACGGCGCGGCTGACAGCCTTACCCTTCGTACCGCAAAATTTATTGTTGGCTCAAGCGTTCCGGTGGCGGGCGGTGTTTTGTCTGAAGCGCTTGCAACCGTTACCGCTTCCCTTTCGCTTTTACGGTCAAGCGTGGGTATTTGGGGTGTTTTGATTTGCGCTTTAACCTTCTTACCCATAATAATTGAGCTTTTAATGTGGCGGCTGGCACTTTGGGGGCTGTCATTTTTAGGTGACTCCCTAAGCACACCTAAAATATCCGCACTTCTAAAAAGTGTAGATGCCGTGCTTTCGGTTTTAGTAGGTGTAGTACTGCTGACAGCCGCAATGTTTATAATATCGCTTACAGTTGTAATTATGGGTGGCAAGGGGGTATAAGTATAAAATCCTTTTTTATTGCTTTTTGTGTTTCGGCAATTTTTATTGGCTTTATTTTTATTATTTGCCCAAGCGGTCAAATGAAGGCTTCGGTTAAATACGTTTTAAGCCTTGCATTCACCTTAATTATAATTTCCTCGGCTTTGAAAATTGATTTTAACCTTGATTTCAAACCTAATACCTCAAACATTAACGCCGGCACGCAGGCCATTGATGAGGCTTCTGCCCGTTATGTTATAAAAGCCTGCCTTAATGCTTCAGAAATTGAATTTTCAAAAATTTCGGTTTTAACTACTAAAAACAATAATGGCAGCATAGTAATTAGTAAGGTTTTAATATTTTCAAAAGAAGAAAAAAGCAAAATTTTAAATTCACTTAAGGGCATAGCGCAAAATTTAGAGGTTGAAATTATAAATGAATAGCATTTTAAAAAAGTATATAGAAAAGCTTAAAAACCCACGGGTTTTGGTAACAATAGGTATAATTGGCATTGCGCTGATTTTTCTTTCATCCATAGGCACAAATGATGAAAAAACTGCGAAGGCTGTTGAAGATTTTTCGGCCGAAGAATATAAGGAGGGGCTTGAAAAAGACATAACACGTCTTGTGAAAAGCATTTCGGGAAGCAGAAGGGTTACAGTTGTTATTACACTTGAAAGCAGTATAAATTACAACTATGCAGACACGGTTGAGGAATCGGGCGAAAGCAAAAATGATAACACCAACACAGCAGAAAAAAGCGAGCTGAAGCAGGGCTACATAACCGTTAAAAATGCCGACGGCAGCGAGCAGGCAATTTTGGTTTCAAAGCAAATGCCTGAAATCAGGGGTGTTGCAATTGTGTGCGAGGGCGGTGATACCCCCGCTCTTAACGAAAAAATTCAAAACGCCGTTACATCGGCTTTGAATATTACATCTAAACGAGTATTTATCGCAGGAGGAAATTAAAATGAAAAAAGGCAAGGTTTTTACTAAGGGTCAAATTGTGGTAGGTGTAATGGTGTTAGCGCTTGCGGCGGCAATTTGGCTTAACACAAAATATCTTCCCACAAGCACTAAATATTTGGGCGAATCGACCTATGTTGATAATAAAACCGAGGGTGAAAGTGTGCAAACAGGGGCTACTGCTGCCGATTATTTTGCAACAGCTAAGGCCGACCGTGAAAAAGTGCGAAAGGCCGCTTTGGAAGAGGTTGAAGAGCTTTTAAAAAGCGCAAAGCTAACCGATAGTGATAAAAAATCGGCCTTAGCTGCAATTGAAAAAATAACCAAAAACACCAATAACGAAATTAACATTGAAAACCTTTTAAAAGCAAAGGGCTTTTCCAAGGCGTTGGCGGTTATAAGTGACGATGAAATAAATGTTATTGTAAAAAGTGAAGGGCTAACAACCGCAAACACCCTGCAAATACAGGACATTGTGACCAACCAAACCGATATTTCGCTTTCAAAAATTAAAATTATTCCAATAAAATAAAAATTCTGTTGTGTTATGAAAAATTTGTGTTATAATAGGAATAAGGGCAAGGTATTTATTGCCGACTTATCTATTAAGAAGTTTTATACGGAGGTTACACAAATGGCAGATAATGCAACAAAACTTTCAATAAATACAGAAGTACTTAGAAAAATGGCTGAAATTGCTACCCTTGAGGTTGAGGGTGTAGCCGCCATAGCTAAAAAGAATTATGACCTTAAGGATGCTGTTAAAGCTAAGGGTCCCTTCCAAGGCATTAAAATTGAAAGCGTTAACGGCGCACTTCAAATCGGCATTTATATAACCGTTAAAAAGGAAGCAAAGGTTAAGGATGTTACTGCCAAGGTTCAGGAAAATGTTAAGGACAAAATTCAAACCATGACCAACACCGCTGTTACCCGCGTTAATGTTGTTGTTGCCGACATTGTTTTCGGCGGCGAAGAGGTTGAAGAATAATTTTCAAAAAAGTCAAAACGCTACACTTTTAAAGTGTAGCGTTTTTGTTTTTATGACTTTGCACGGCGTTTTTTCCAAACACTTGGAGAAAACAAAATAAGCATTGGGAAAATTTCAAGTCGGCCAAGCAGCATCGCAAACGAAAGCATAATTTTTGAAATATATGAAAATACCCCATAATTACCCGTTGGCCCGACAAGTGATAATCCGGGACCAACATTATTAAAACACGCCGCTACCGCAGATATACTTGTTTCAAGATCAAACGGTTCAAACAGAACAACAAACAAAATCGAAGTAAAACAAATAAAATATACTGCAAAATAAACAAGAACACCCATAAGCGTATCGTTATCAACCCTTTTACCCTCAAAACGAACCGCCTCAGTTGAACGAGGGTGTATCATATGTTTAACGCCCGATTTAACACGCTTAAATAACAGCACCACGCGCGAAATCTTAAGTCCGCCCGCAGTTGATCCTGAACATGCCCCAATAAACATTAGGATTAACAAAATTCCTTTTGACAGACCGGGCCACAAATTGAAATCCGCCGTAGCATAACCTGTGGTGGTCATAATTGATGAAACCTGAAATGCCGCATTGCGAAGCGCTTCGGCAAAATTTGTCGACATACTGTAAATATTATAGGTAACAAGTGCAGTGGCACCTGTAAACAAACAGACATAAGTCCAAAGCTCCTCACTTTTAACAGCCGAGCGTAGCTTACCGACCAGCAAAAGATAATAAAGGTTAAAGTTTATGCCGAAGAGCAGCATAAAAATGGTTATTACCCATTGCAAATACGGACTATATGAAGCGATGCTGTCATTTTTTATACCAAAGCCACCCGTACCCGCAGTACCAAAGCTATGCACCAATGAATCAAACAACGGCATTCCGCCGAAAAGCAAAAAAACAACCTCTATTGCTGTAAGTACAATATATATCAAATAAAGCTGCTTTGTCATAACACGAAGCTTAGGCGTAAGCTTGCCAACACTGTGACCGGGCATTTCAGCACGAATTATATGGATAGACCGTCCCGAATCGGTCGGCAAAATAGCAACCACAAGCACAAGTATTCCCATACCGCCAACCCAGTGAGTAAGACTTCGCCACATTGCAATACCCTTTGAAAGCCCTTCGACATTTGAAAGTATGGTAGCACCTGTTGTGGTAAAACCGCTGACCGTTTCAAAAAAAGCATCAATAAAATTGGGTATTTCCCCGCTTATAACAAAGGGAAGTGCACCCACGGCCGAAAGCAACACCCATGAAAGCGCAACGATTACAAAGCCTTCCTTTGCAAAAAAGGTTTTATCACGCGGTTTATTTAAAAGAGTCAATGCAATGCCCACTAGCAAAGCAAAAGCAATGGTTATTAAAAATGCCCAAATGCTTTTTTCACCATATATGACCGATGTTATCAGCGGAATAAACATTATTACCGCTTCAAGCTCTAATATTTTGCCGAGCATATAAAAAATCATCTTGCGATTCATAATTTAATCACCTTATAATATCTGACAAATTATTAATTCGTTGATTAGCGGCCAAAATTACAACCTTATCTCCTGATAAAAGCACATCGTCACCTGAGGGAATAATGGTCTTTCTTTCGCGAATAATGCCTGCTATAAGTATGTTTTCCTTTAGCTTTAACTGCTTAAACGGAACGTTTAAAAAGTCCAGACCCTGCTTTACAGAAAATTCCAAAGCCTCAACCTTGTCATCCATAAGCTTATAAAGGGTTTCAACACTGCTGCCCTGAGAATTTTCAAGTGCTCTGGCATAACGCACAACCGTATTTGAAATAGCCTTGCGTGGAGATATAGTAGTATCAAGTCCCCAATGCTCAGCTAACGGAATAAGCTCCTGCCTGTTAATTTTAGCAATAACCTTTGGCACCTTTTTCGAATATGCATAGGACGAAATCAAAATATTCAGTTCATCAAGACCGGTAAGAGCGATTACTGCATCTACTGATGCAAGACCCTCTTCAATTAAAACCTCCTGAGAAGCACCATCACCGCAAACAACCAAAACCTTGGGCAAATCCTCAGTTAATTCTTCGCACTTGTTACGGTTTTTTTCAATGATTGTTACCGAGTTTCCAACCGATGATAAGCGTTTTGCAAGATAAACGGCAGTTTTACTGCCACCTAAAATCATAACCTTTTTAGCAGATGATTGCTTCATACCCATTTCGCTGAAAAGACGCAAAATTTCAGATGAAGATGCTGTCACACCAATTTTATCCCCTGCCATAAGGGTGAAATCACCATGGGGAATATAGGCATCATCCCCACGTTTAACAGCGCAAATAAGGAATTTAGCCTTAAATTTATTACGAAGCTCATATATCTTTAATCCATCTAAGGCCGAGCCTTCCCTGACCTTAAATTCCACAATTTCAAAGTTTCGCACCGAAAAGTTTTCAATTTTATCCGCATTTGGAAGCTTTAAAAGATTAAAAAGCTCGTGAGCGGCCATAAGCTCAGGATTTATTATAAGCGAAATTTCAAGCTGTTGACGAATAAAGTTAAGGCTTTTGTCGTTATATTCGGGGTTTCTTACACGGGCAACGGTATTTTCAACACCCATACGCTTTGCCAAAAAACAAGTGAGCATATTAATCTCATCAGACGAGGTTGTGGATATAATCAAATCGTTATTCTTGGCATTTGCTTCCTGTAAAACATCACTATCCGCACCATTACCGCAAACGCCGATAACATCATATATATTGGTCAACTTCTGTATTACTTCAGGGTTAGTATCAATAGCAGTAACATCATGCCCTTCGGCGACCAAATTTGCCAAAATTGTTGTGCCGATTTTGCCGCAACCGTTTACAATAATTTTCATACCGTTCTCCCTTTTAATATTAAACTATACCGTTATTTTACCATTTTAATCCCAATAATACAATCCTTTTTTTATACTGTTGAATTTGCAGATATTTTATAGTATAATAATAACAAATGTTTTATGGGAGGGGATTATATCAAACGTAAGGGATTAAACCATTTACAAATTATTGCGCTTGGTTATTTTTGCATTGTGTTCTTGGGAACATTGCTTTTACTGCTTCCCGTTTCTACTAAAAGCGGTGAATCCCCCTCTGTTTTAACCGCCGCCTTTACCGCAGTTTCGGCCTCCTGCGTGACTGGGCTTATTGCCGAAAACACCGCTACCTATTGGTCAATGTTCGGTCAAATAGTAATTTTATCACTTATACAGCTTGGCGGTTTAGGCTATATGACCATTGCTACCTTCTTTTACCGTTTGGTAATTCGCAAAAAAGGTCTTCGCGAAAAGGTTATGATGGCGGAAACCATTAACACAACTCGGCTTAATAATTTTTCAAACCTTGTTAAAAGAATAATTCTTGGCACAATTTTGTTTGAAACTGTCGGTGCGGCACTTTTATCCATAAGCTTTATTAAGCATTTTGGTGTGGCAAAGGGTATTTATTTTGCGGTTTTCCATTCGATTTCAGCTTTTTGTAACGCAGGGTTTGACCTTTTGGGTGAAAACACACCCTTTGTTTCGCTTATGGATTTTAGCGGGGATTATATTGTTATTCTAACAATTTCCGCCCTTATAATAATAGGCAGTCTGGGCTTTTTAGTCTGGGATGATATTGCACTTAAACGCTTTAGCCTTAAAAAGTTTAATTTGCACAGCAAAATTGTAATTTTAACATCGGTTTTGCTTTTAGGTATTGGCACAGTGCTTTTCTTTATTTTTGAATATAATAATCTTTTAAAGGATATGCCATTTGGGCAAAAGCTTTTAAACGCATTTTTTGCATCGGTTACACCGCGAACTGCAGGCTTCAACAGTATTGATATGGCCGGTCTTTCACCGTCGTCGGTACTGCTTACCGTTTTTCTTATGTTTATTGGCGGTAGCTCCGGCTCAACCGCGGGCGGTGTTAAAACCACTTCAATATTTGTTATTATCGCATTCGCGCTTTCGACCATTCGCGGTAATAGTGATGTTGTAGTTTTTGGCAAAACAATTAAAACCGAATTTCTCAAAAAAGCAATTTTAATTATTACAATAAATTTTGCACTTATTATATGCGCAACCCTTATTATTTGCGGGATAGACAACATACCACTGTCCGATGCCGTGTTGGAAACCGTTTCGGCAATGAGCACAGTTGGTTTGACAGCGGGTGTTACCACCTCACTTTCAGCTGTTTCAAAAATTGCTCTTATGTTCTTAATGTTTTGCGGTAGAGTCGGCAGCGTTTCATTTGCAAGTGCGCTATTTGAAAAACGCGTTAATCCGCCCATTTCCTACCCTGCAGAATCTATTACAGTTGGCTAATTAAAGGAGAAAGTTATGAAATCATTTTTAATTATCGGTATGGGCTCACTTGGTCACCACTTGGTTGCAGAGCTTAATAAACAAAGCTGTGAAATTATGGCGGTTGATATGAACGAGGCAAAGCTTGAGGGCTTAAAAACTGCCTTTAAAAACGTTGTTTCGACCCCTGTTTGTGACTGTACAAACCGTACAGTTTTAGAAGGTCTCGGCGTAGAAGATTTTGATGTTTGCTTCGTTTGCATTGAGGATTATTTTCAAGCCTGCCTTGAAATTACCGATTTGCTTAAGGAACTTGGCGCAAAAAGGGTTTACAGCACTGCAAACCGCGATATTGAGGAAAAATTCTTACTTCGCAGCGGGGCAGACCGTATAATTTACCCTGAACGTGACATCTGCCGTAAAATTGCCGGGGTTGAATGCTCACAAAACGTGTTTGATTATATAAACCTTGCTGATAATTATTCTATTTTTGAAATTTCGGCGCCTAAAAAGTGGTATGGTAAAAACGTTATTGAGCTTGACATTCGCAACAAATATAACCTAAATATTATTGCTTACAAGAGCAATGAAAAAATTGTTCCCTTCAGTGCAAATTACATTTTTAAAGAAAATGAACACCTTTTGGTGCTTGGTTCTAACGAGGATTTAAAAAAGATAACAAAATAACAAAAAGCATCTTCCTTTTTTGGAAGATGCTTTTAATTTTAATCAAAAAAATCCTTTACCTTATCCATAAAGCTTTTTTGTGTTTTATAGTTTTTATCGCTTGAGGTGTTTTGGAAATTCCTTAAAATTTCCTTTTGCTCGCGTGATAAGTTCTTGGGAATTTCAACCACAATTTTAACATATTGGTCGCCCTTACCTGAATAGTTAAGGCGCTGAATACCCTTACCCTTAAGCTTGAATTCATCACCCGGCTGTGTACCCTCGTGAATGGTAAATTTAACCTTACCTTCAAGGGTTGGCACCGTAATATCAGCACCGAGTGCCGCTTCGGCGAAGGTAATGGGAATTTCGCAAAATACGTCATAACCGCTTCTATGGAAAATTGGGTGTGGGCGAACGTTAACATTTATTCTTAAATCGCCCGAAGGACCGCCGTTTACACCGCTGTCACCCTTGCCGCGAAGGTTAATTACCTGACCGTCATCAATACCTGCAGGAATTTCAACCTTTTCTTCAACAGTATGGCGAATTCTTCCCTTGCCGTTACAGCGACTGCAGGGGTTTTCAATAACCTTACCGCTGCCGTGACAATGGTTACAAACCGTTTGGGTTTGGAACACACCAAAGGGTGTGCGCTGGGCTGAGGTAACCTGACCGCTGCCGTGACAAACGGGACAGGTTTTAGAGGTAGTACCCTTTTGGGCACCGCTGCCGCCACATTCGTCACAGGTGTCAATTTTAGTTACCTTTACAGTTTTGGTACAGCCCTTTGCGGCTTCCTCGAAGGAAATATTTACAGCGGCAGAGGCATCGTTACCCCTGCGCGGTGCGTTCGGATTGGAACGACGTCCACCGCCGCCAAAGCCACCGCCGAAGAATGAGCCAAAAATATCGCCCAAATCGCCAAAGTCACCGAAATCACCGTTAAAGCCGCCACCGCCGTAGCCGCCGCCTGCGCCAAAGTTGGGGTCAACACCTGCGTGACCGAATTGGTCATAACGGGAACGCTTTTCCTTGTCGGAAAGCACCTCATACGCTTCGTTAACCTCTTTAAAGCACTTTTCAGCTTCGGCGTCACCGGGGTTTAGGTCGGGGTGATATTTTTTAGCCGCTTTTCTATATGCTTTTTTTAGCTCGTCTTCCGATGCCGAACGGTCAACACCCAAGACTTCATAATAATCTCTTTTATTATCCGCCAAAATAATTCTCCTAATATCTACATATGTAGGGACAGGCGTCCCCGACTGTCCGCTAATTTAGTACAAGCAGTCGGATACACTTATCTTTACAATAAATTATTTGTTGTCGTCAACGTCGGTAAAATCGGCATCGTAAACGTTGTCCGCATTAGCCTGCTGACCGTTTTGCTGTGCCTGCTGCTGAGCCTGCTGTTCAGCGGCGGCGGCCTTGTAAAGCTTTTCGCTTACGGCATAAAGCTCCTTCTGAAGCTCTTCCTGCTTAGCCTTAATAAGATCAATATCCTCGCCCTTAACAGCTTCCTTCAAAGCATCCTTAGCGGTGTTAATCTTGTTCTTTTCATCCTCAGTAATCTTATCGTCAAGGTCGGTTAAGGTCTTTTCAGTTGTATAAATCATTTGGTCAGCGTTGTTGCGAACATCAACTGCTTCACGGCGCTTTTTGTCCTCTGCTGCATATTCTTCAGCTTCCTTAACTGCCTTGTCAATATCATCCTTAGACATATTGGTGTTAGAGGTAATGGTAATGTTGTTTTCCTTACCTGTACCAAGGTCCTTAGCTGAAACGTGAACAATACCGTTAGCGTCGATGTCGAAGGTTACTTCAATTTGAGGAACACCGCGGGGAGCAGATGCAATACCATCGAGGTGGAAAACACCAAGTGTCTTGTTATCGCGTGCAAATTCACGTTCACCCTGAAGCACGTGTACTTCAACCGAGGTCTGACCGTCAGCCGCAGTTGAGAAGATTTGGCTCTTCTTAGCGGGGATGGTTGTGTTGCGGTCGATAACCTTTGTAGAGATACCACCCATGGTTTCAATACCGAGTGAAAGGGGTGTAACGTCCAAGAG
This sequence comes from Oscillospiraceae bacterium, assembly GCA_015066005.1. Lineage (GTDB taxonomy): Bacteria > Bacillota > Clostridia > Oscillospirales > Acutalibacteraceae > UBA737. The sequence continues at coordinate 21,227 of SVPF01000020.1, read as the reverse complement.
AAGAAGACCCTTAACATCACCGCCAAGAACACCTGCCTGAAGTGCCGCACCAAGCGCTACGCATTCATCGGGGTTAATGCCCTTGAAGGGTTCTTTGCCCATAAAGTTTTTAACAGCTTCCTGAACAGCGGGAATTCTTGAAGAACCGCCAACCATCAATACCTTATTGATTTCGCCCTTCTCAAGACCCGAGTCTGCAATTGCCTGACGAACAGGTGCCATTGTAGCTTCAACCAGGTCAGCGGTAAGCTCGTTAAACTTTGCGCGGGTTAAAGTGGTTTCGAAGTGCTTAGGACCTGTAGAATCAGCAGTGATAAAGGGAAGGTTAATGTCGGTCGAGGTCATACCCGAAAGGTCAATTTTAGCCTTTTCAGCAGCTTCCTTTACACGCTGCATAGCCATTTTGTCGTTTGAAAGGTCAATACCCTGCTCAGCCTTAAAGGTTGAAACGATATAGTCCATAACACGCTTGTCAAAGTCGTCACCGCCAAGCTTGTTGTTACCTGCGGTTGCTAAAACCTCTTGAACGCCGTCGCCCATTTCAATAATAGAAACGTCGAAGGTACCGCCGCCAAGGTCATAAACCATAACCTTTTGGTCGTCTTCCTTATCAATACTGTAAGCCAAAGCAGCAGCGGTAGGCTCGTTGATAATACGCTTAACCTCAAGACCTGCAATTTTACCTGCATCCTTAGTTGCCTGACGCTGAGCGTCGGTAAAGTAGGCAGGAACGGTAATAACTGCTTCACTAACAGTCTGACCGAGATAGCTTTCAGCATCGGCCTTTAATTTTTGAAGAATAATTGCCGAAATTTCCTGTGGAGTGTAGTTTTTGCCGTCAATGCTAACGGTGTTTGAAGTACCCATATCACGCTTGATAGAGCTGATGGTTCTGTCAGGGTTGGTGATAGCCTGACGCTTTGCAACCTGACCTACCATTCTTTCACCTGTTTTTGAGAATGCTACAACCGAAGGAGTAGTTCTGCCGCCTTCAGCATTTGCAATTACAACTGCTTCGCCGCCTTCCATAACAGCTACGCAAGAGTTTGTTGTACCGAGGTCAATACCAATAATTTTACCCATAATAAATTTCTCCTTTAAATATAATATGTTAATGTTTTAATTTGCTACTTGAACCATTGCAGGTCTTATAACGGTTGAGCCTATTTTATAGCCCTTTTGTAAAACCTGTGTAATGGTGTTTTCAGCGACATTTTCGTCTTCAATATGCATTACTGCCTCGTGAAGCTCGGGGTTAAAGGTGTCGCCAACCTTTGCAATTTCTTCAATTCCTAAATTTGCAGCGGCGCTTTCAAACTGCTTGACAATCATTTCAATGCCTTTAATATAATCCTCACTGCCCTTTTCAGCAAGTGCGGCGCGGTCAATATTGTCTAAAATAGGTAAAAGCTGTTTTATAAGCCCTGCCTTTGCAAATTCGGCCACCGCCGATTTTTCGCGTTCGGTGCGCTTTTTAAAATTATCAAATTCAGCAGCGGTGCGAAGAAGTAAATCGTTTTTAGCTTCCAGCTCGGCCTTTAAATTTTCAATTTCAATATCCTTTTTATTTTTCTTTTTTTCGGGCTTTATGTTTTCCTTATTTTCTTCCACGAAATCAGTCCTCCATATCCTTTTGTGCCTCTAAAATAAGGTTGCCTATTTTTTCGGCTATATATTCAATACTTGGGATTACCTGCTCATAGGAAATTCGTTTGGGTCCCAAAAGAGCAATGTAACCGCGGTATTTGCTATTTGAATCAAAGCTTGCGGCAATTAAGGTGTCGTTTGATAGTTCGCTGTAGCCGCTTTCGCTTCCGAAAATTACGCCCGAGCCAATTTCCTCAAACATTGAAATTATGGGGTCACGGCGTTCGATAAGCGAGATTATACGGCGCGCGGCCTCCTCATTAGAGGAAATGTCATAAAGCCTTGGCATACCGCTTAAGTCAAGTGACACGCTATCAATTTCGTTAACCGTTTCAAAAACTGCGGTCAAAAGCGGCATAAGGCTGAAGGCGTCAATTCCTGCCGAAGCAATAATGCTTTGCATATAACCCAGTGTTAACTCGCTTAACGGGCGGCGCTTAACCTTTTCATCAATTATGGTGTTAAAGCGTTCCATAATTTCGGGTGTAAAGTCCTGCGAAAGCCTTACAATTCGGTTTCGGGTGCGCCCGTCATTAGTAATAACCAAAAGCATTAGGGTGCTTCGGCTTACCCTTAAGGCTTCTACCCTTTTTACCGCCGCTTCGCTGTTTGTCATAAGACAGCTTATAACGGGGTAGCCTGTCATATCCGAAAGTATTTTACCCACAGCGGCGGGTATTTTTTCGGGTATTTCGGAAATATTTTCTAAAGCGTTATCAATATAAGCCTTGTCAGCTTCGCTAATTTCACCCATAGGCATTAGCTTTTTAACGTAAAACTGAAAGCCACGGCTTGTGGGAATGCGACCCGCCGAGGTGTGAGGCTGTTCTAAAAAGCCTAAATCGCACAGCTCGCTCATTTCATTACGCAGCGTTGCGGATGATGGTGCGTTTTCGATAAGCTCGGTCAGAATTTTAGAGCCTACCGGTTCGCCGGTTTCAATATATGCTTTAACTATAGCCTTTAAAACCGCTTGTTTACGGGGGGTTAACTCCAAAATTTTCACTCCTTATCTGTTTTAGCACTCTACCCTTTCGAGTGCTAACAACCTTATTATACCCGTATTTTTCCATTTGTCAATAGTTTTTTAAAAAGTTTTTTGACTTTCCCTGACCTTTTTACAATTTGTTCACAAATTCCACCTATTGCAACAAATAAATATATGTGCTATAATTTATATAGCATCTTCTATTCTACTTTTAAGGAAGTGTTTTTATGAAACGTTTATTAGCTTTACTTTTTGCAATTTCTTTATTGCTGACAGGCTGTAACAGCAATACAAGCAGTACCCCTTCCAATAATGACGGTGAAAAACACAGCGTTTACTATGCCGACCGTGTAAGTGTTGACAAAATGGCATATTATTTTAACGACGTTTGCTTCAGCAGTGAATATGATGTGCACGCCAAACAAACCGTTGTTAAATGGCAAGACCCCATTATGCTTTACATTGACGGCGTTGCCACTATGACTGATTACGAGGTTTTGAACGATTTTCTTGACTTTTTAAACAACATTGATGGCTTTCCGGGAATAATGCAAATTCACGATAAAACACAGGCAAATTTGGTTATTCATTTTTTGGGACTTGCCCAGTTCAGAAATGAAGTGCCCGTACAAGACGCCGTTGGTTACGCATCCTATAATTACAATAATGCAACAAGTACTATAACCGATGGTGATGTTTATATTTTGACTGACACTGACCAAACCGAACGTAGCTCTGTCATTTTAGAAGAAGTATATCAAATACTTGGTCCCACAAAGGACACACTGGTTAGAAAAGACAGTATCATTTACCAACGGGGAAATGTCGAAAAGCTTTCCGATGTGGATAAAAGTATTATGCGCCTTTTATACTGCGAACGCATTACCCCGGGTATGACAATGTCGCAAAGCGAAGAGATTATTAGAGAGATTTATTATTGATAAATTGGGATTTATCGCTGAAGCGATGAAATAATAAATAAGAAAGAATAAAGAATAAAATCGGTGTCGGCTTTGCCGACAGATTTATATATCGTGCCGTAGGCACACATTTTTTCTTATTTCTTCTTTATTATCTATTCTTTTGGGCGTAAGCCCGATAAACTATAATTTGAACAAACAAAAACGGTAGAAGCCTTAAAAAAGCTTCTACCGTTAATTTTATTTGCCAACACAAAATTTTTTGAATATTTCATCGGTTACAGCGTTGGTTACGCGCTTGCCCGTAAGCTCAAATAACGCCGCTATGGCATCATCAACACAAACACCAACCGCATCCATTGTAAGACCGCCCGTCAAAGAATTTAACGCTTCCTCTACCGCATCAAGCGCTCTTGCTGCGCATGCACGCTGGCGTTCGCCAATAAGCACAGCGCTGTCAGGGTTAAGGTTTGCCGTGCCCGAAATTTCCGCAATTTTATTTGCAAGTTCAGTATAGCCCGTACCCTGCTTTGCCGAAATTTCCACAACCATTAAGCCCTCGAAAACCGACATATCAATTTTATTTTCCAAATCGGTTTTATTTATAATTATAATTGTGTTTTTGTTTTTAATGCTTTCAATCAGTTCAAGGTCGTTATTATCAAGTGGGGTTGTGCAGTCGAACACCGCAAGTACAAGTTCCGCCAAATCAATGCGGTTTTTCGCTTTCTGAATGCCAATGCTTTCAACCTTATCATCAGTTTTATGAATACCCGCCGTATCAGCCAAACGAAGCTTAATGTCCCCCACCGTTACGGTGTCCTCAATAACGTCACGGGTGGTGCCCGCAACCTCGGTAACAATTGAACGGTCAGCGCCGCTTAGCATATTCATTAAGGTGCTTTTACCAACGTTTGGCTTGCCGACAATTACGGTATCAATACCCTCACGAAGCACGCGCCCCGAATCGTAGGTAGAAAGCATTTCCTCCAAAGCCGATTTGGCGTTTGTAAGCATATTTAAAAAGCTATCATAATCAAGGCCTTCAATATCCTCGTCAGGATAATCGGAATAAGCAGCAATTGAAGCATCGGCAGATACTAAATCCGCCTCAATTTTATCAATTTTTTCGCTCACTTTACCAATATGCGCCGCACGTGAAAGCCGAAGCTGTGCTTCACTTTCAGCGCCGATAAGCCCCATAATACTTTCGGCCTTGGTTAAATCCAGCTTGCCGTTTAAAAAGGCACGCTTTGTAAATTCGCCCGGCTCTGCCATAAAGGCGCCGTTTTCCAAAACGACACGAAGCACCGCTTTAAGCATAAGTCTGCCGCCGTGCACCGAAATTTCGACAACATCCTCACCCGTATAGCTTTGGGGATTTTTAAAAACAAGCGCAACCGCATCGTCTAATATTTTGCCGTTTTCTACAATATTACCGTAAAGGGCAGAATAGCCTTTAAGCTCGCAAAGCTGTTTGCCTGACACGCTTTTAAACACCTTGTCAGCAACTGCAATGGCCTCATCACCCGAAATTCTTATAACACCTATTGACCCTTCACCCAAGGGTGTGGCAATAGCCGCAATTGTTCGTGACATTACTTCACTTCCTTTTTAGACATTCTAACACACATATATAATTTTTTCAATTATAAAAAAATGTAGAAAAAGCCTATGATATATGCTAAAATAAAATTAAAGAATTATCGGTGAGGTTATAGGAACATCGGCCCACCCTAAAGCCTAATGAAATGATGAAAGCCTGTAGCTCAAAAAAGTTACAGGCTTTTTATGTTAATTTTAAAATTTTTGTAAGATTTTGGGTTTATTTTTCGTCTATTAAGGTGAAAGGCCTTGAAACTTATGTAAGGGATGTGACATGGTGGAGGACAATAAAATAATAGAACTGTATTGGAACCGTAATGAAGCGGCAATTGATGAATCGGATAAAAAATACGGCAATTATTGCCGCACGATCGCTTATAACGTTCTGCGTTCAAAGGAAGACTGCGACGAGTGTGTAAACGACACCTGGCACAATGCCTGGCGTGTAATACCGCCCGAAAAACCAAATAAGCTGCAGTACTTTTTCGGCCGCATTACCCGAAACCTTGCCCTTGACCGTTATGGCTATAACAAGGCACAAAAACGCAACAACGACCTTGAAGCCGCCATTGACGAATATTATGAATGTATTCCAAACGGTATGGCTTCGGTTGAAGATGAGCTTATTTTAAAAAGGCTTATCAACACATTTTTAGAAGGTTTGGATTCCCGCGCCCGCATTATATTTTTGCGCCGTTATTGGTACGCTTTAACCGTGCAGGAAATTGCCAAGAAAATGGGTATGTCCGAAAGTCATGTCAGCGTTATCTTACATAGAACACGAAACCGATTTAAAGATTATCTTAAAAAGGAAGGGATATCTGTATGAAAAAAGATAATTGGTTTAAAGCCTTAAATCTTACAGACGATAAATTTCTTGAAGAAGCAAACCCCAACTCAAAGATTATAAGCATCTCTAAAAAGCGAATTGCATTATCAATAATTGCGGCAGCCGCCTGCTTTGCGCTCGTTTTGGGTAACCTTTGGCTGTTTATACCCTTTAGCAGCAATCCACCCGATGTTTCACGCTATTCAAGCAGCGAATATTACGGCATTATTCAAAAGCTGAATGTATTAACCTTTAAAAAGCCACAACACAAAAACAACTTTGAAGTTATAAAAAACAATATATTCGATTTATTCAGCTTTAACCTTAAAGGCGAAGCAATTGAAGATATCTTATACTACGACAATATGATGGACGGCGCGGCACCCGAAAGCAGTATGGACGGTGCAAAGGAAGAACTTTACATATCAACTGATAACACCTATGAGGAAATAACCGATAATCAGGTTGAGGGCATTATAGAAGCCGACCGCATTAAACGGAGCGACAAACATATTTATTATTTAGACAATAAAACCCTTCGCGTATATTCTATTGAGGGGCTAAATTCCAAAGAGCTTGGGCATATTGTACTTTACGGTGAAAAGCAAAATTATTATCTTACCAAATGGGAATTTTATTTATCAAACGACTGTAAAACCGCAACCGTTATTACACAGTTTTATAACGAAAATAAACAGCTTTGCGTGGGTGTGGTAGCCCTTGACGTAAGCAACCCCGAAAAAATAACAGAAAAAAACCGCATTGAAATTACGGGCGGATATATGTCTTCCCGCTTGACCGACGGCAAGCTTATTTTACTAACCGAATTTGTTTTCAATAAAAATGATATTAACTTTGGTGATGAAAGCACCTTCTTACCGCAAATAAATACAGGCGACGGTATGAAAACCATTCCTGCAAGCTTTATTACTTCCCCCGAAAAGCTTAACAGCACCCGATATACCGTTGTAATGAAATTAGATGAAAAAACATTAAATCTTGAAGGCACATCGGCATTTTTATCCTATTCGGAAGACGTGTATGTTTCCAAAGACCATATTTTCCTGACCCACGTTTTTGCCGATGTTAAAACCGGTGAAAACGGCGAAAAAATTCGCAATTCCATGACCGAAATTTCCTGCCTTAGCTATAGCGGAAGCACCTTTGAAAAGGTAGGCTCGGTAACCCTTCGCGGATACGTTAAGGACCAATGGAGTATGGATGAATACGAAGGCATTTTAAGGGTTGTCACAACAACTAATGCCACCGCCATTTACGAAAACCGTCACTCTGACGGTGAAAATGTATCGGCTGATATATTGGTAACGGCCACAGGACAGTCAAACGCAAGCCTTTACTGTGTGGATTTAAAAAGCTTTAAGGTTGTTGCTGAGGTTAAGGATTTTGCGCCGCCTCACGAGGAAGTGCAATCGGTTCGTTTTGATAAAACCACCGCCTATGTTTGCACCTCAATTGAAATGTCAGACCCTGTGTTCTTCTTCGACCTTACTGACTTAAACAACATCACCTACAAGGATACAGGTACAATTGAAGGCTTTTCCACTTCCCTTATAAACTTTGGAAACGGCAAGCTTTTAGGCATTGGCAGAGCTGACTGGAGCACCTTTAAGGTTGAAATTTATGAAGAAACTAACGACGGTGTAAACGGATTTTGCAAATATGAACTGCAAAGCGCAGGTTATTCAACCGAATATAAATCTTACTATATTGACCGCGAAAATCAGCTTATCGGGCTTGGTGTAAATTTATATAATTCAACCGAGCCGCAACGGCAAAGATATATCGTTCTTTATTTTGACGGATATAATCTTGTAGAGGTTGCAAATGTTTCACTAAGCGGTGTATCAGAATTACAGCGCGGTGTATTTATAGACGGATATATGTATATGTTCGGCGAAAACGATTTTAAGGTTAAAAAACTGTTTTAGCCGAAACGAAAGAACGGCGGCCGCTTTTGCGACCGCCGTTTTAAAATAATAAAAAGAAAAGAGATGTAACCTAAGTTACATCTCTTTGTGTTGGCATCTACCTATTTTCCCGGGCAGCTTCCCGCCAAGTATCTTCGGCGCAAGCGAGCTTAACTTCCGTGTTCGGTATGGGAACGGGTGGACCCTCGCCGCAATCAACACCAACTGTGTATCGCCTCACGCGACTTTGCTATATTACCACACCTTTTTCCATTTGTCAAGCACTTTTTTAAAAAATTTTAAAATTTGTAAAAATAACATTGTTATTTATTTAACGTTTTATATATTTATATATAATTTCCTATTTACAAAGGGCGAAAAATTTGTTATAATGACTACGTATGAGAGTATTTTTTATTTCAGTCTCATTAAAATTTTTTTAGGAGGAATTTTCAATGGCCAGAAAGTTCAAAACTATGGACGGTAATAATGCTGCCGCTTATGTGTCTTACGCATTCACAGAAGTTGCAGGTATTTATCCTATTACCCCGTCCAGCCCGATGGCTGACTATGTTGACCAATGGTCTGCTCAAGGCGTAAAAAACATTTTTGGTACAACCGTAAAGGTTTCCGAAATGCAATCTGAAGCAGGTGCTGCAGGTACAGTTCACGGCTCACTTAATGCAGGTGCTCTTACCACCACATACACTGCTTCACAGGGTCTCTTACTTATGATCCCCAACATGTACAAAATTGCCGGTGAGTTACTCCCCAGCGTGTTCCACGTATCAGCACGTTGCGTAGCTTCACACGCACTTAACATTTTTGGCGACCATTCAGACGTTTATGCTTGCCGTCAGACAGGCTTCGCAATGCTCGCTGAAACCAACACTCAGGAAGTTATGGACCTTGGCGCAGTTGCTCACCTTGCAACCATTAAGAGCCGTGTTCCCTTCATCAACTTCTTTGACGGTTTCCGTACCTCTCACGAAATCCAGAAGATTCAGGTTTGGGATTATGAAGACCTTAAGGAAATGTGCGATATGGATGCTGTTGATGCATTCCGTCAGCGTGCCCTTAACCCTGAACACCCCGTAATGCGTGGTTCACACGAAAACGGCGACATCTTCTTCCAGCACAGAGAAGCTTGCAACAAGTACTATGATGCTGTTCCCGCTATTGTTGAAGAATATATGGACAAGGTTAACGCTAAGCTTGGTACCGATTATAAGCTCTTCAACTACTATGGCGCTGCTGATGCTGAAAAGATTATCATCGCTATGGGTTCTATCTGCGACGTTGCAGAAGAAGTTATCGACTATATGACCGCTGCAGGCGAAAAGGTTGGTCTTGTAAAGGTTCGCCTCTATCGTCCTTTCTCAGCTGAAAAGTTGGTTGAAGCTATCCCCGAAACTGTTAAGAAGATTGCTGTTCTTGACAGAACTAAGGAACCCGGCTCACTTGGTGAACCCTTGTTCCTCGACGTTGTAGCTGCTCTTGCTGCTACCGGCCGTAAGATTGACACCGTTATCGGCGGTCGTTACGGTCTTGGCTCTAAGGATACTCCTCCTTCAAGCATTTTTGCTATTTATAACGAGCTTTCTAAGGATGCTCCTAAGGCTCAGTTCACCATCGGTATCAACGATGACGTAACCGGCCTTTCACTCGATGAAGAAGAAGCTCCCAACACCGCAGCTGAAGGCACTATCGAATGTAAGTTCTGGGGTCTCGGCGGTGACGGTACTGTTGGTGCTAACAAAGACTCTATTAAGATTATCGGTGACCACACCGACAAGTATGTTCAGGCATACTTCCAGTATGACTCTAAGAAGACCGGCGGTATCACCATTTCTCACTTACGCTTTGGTGATAAGCCCATCAAGAGCCCCTACTACATCAATAAGGCTGACTTCGTTGCTTGCCACAACCCCTCATACGTAATTAAGGGTTACAAGATGGTTAACGACGTTAAGCCCGGCGGTGTATTCCTTATCAACTGCCAGTGGTCTGCTGAAGAGCTCGACAAGCATATGCCTGCTGAAGCTAAGCGTTACATCGCTAAGAACAACGTTCAGCTTTACACCGTTAACGCTATTGACTTGGCAGCACAAATCGGTCTTGGCAAGCGTACCAATACTGTTTTACAGTCTGCATTCTTCTCACTTTCTAAGGTTCTTCCTGCTGAAGAAGCTATCGGCTACATGAAGGAAAAAGCTCAGAAGTTCATGAAGAAGGGTAAAGAAATCGTTGAAATGAACGAAAAGGCAATCGACGCAGGCGCTACCGCTTATGTTAAGATTGACGTACCTGCTGACTGGGCTAACGCTACTGACGATGCTGCTGTAGCTGCTACTGCAGATGCTTCTAAGCTCGTTAAGATGGTTGACGGCATTATGAAGCCTGTTGGCCTTATGAACGGTGACTCTCTCCCCGTTTCTGCATTTATCGACCACGCTGACGGTACCTTTGAACAGGGCGCTTCTGCTTTTGAAAAGCGCGGCGTTGCTGTTATGGTTCCCGAATGGAATAACGAAACCTGTATCGGTTGTAACAAGTGCGTATTCGTTTGCCCCCATGCTACTATCCGTCCCTTCGCTCTTTCTGCTGAAGAATTAGCTGCTGCTCCCGCTAACACCAAGGTTGCAGTTAAGGAAAAGATGGCTACCAACAAGGGTTATTCTTACGCTCTTACCGTTTCTCCGCTTGACTGTATGGGTTGCGGCGTTTGTATCGGCGAATGTCCCACAAACTCACTCAAGATGGTTTCTCAGGAATCTCAGCTTGCTGAGCAAGACGTATTCGATTACTGCGTAGCTAACGTAACCGAAAAAGAAGGTATTGCAAGCGACGCTAACCTCATTACTTCACAGTACAAGAAGCCTTTACTTGAATTCTCAGGCTCTTGCGCAGGTTGTGCTGAAACCGCTTACGCTCGTATCGTAACCCAGCTCTTCGGTGACAAGATGTACATCTCTAACGCAACAGGTTGTTCTTCAATTTGGGGCGGTCCCGCTGCTACATCTCCTTACACCACTAACGCTAAGGGTCACGGTCCTGCTTGGGCTAACTCACTCTTTGAAGACAACGCTGAACACGGCTTTGGTATGTACCTTGGTCAAAAGGCTATCCGCGACGGTGCTATGGCATTAGTTCGTGAAATGGCTGAATCTGACAAGGCTTCTGACGAATTCAAGGCTGCTGCTGAAGCTTACTTTGCAACTGCTGATGACACCAATAAGAACGCTGCTGCTACTGCTGCTCTTATTGCTGAGGTTGAAAAGGCTGCTGCTGCAGGTTGCCCCACAGCTCCCGCTGTTCTTGCTAAGAAGGAATACCTCGCTAAGAAGTCCATCTGGATCTTCGGTGGTGACGGTTGGGCATACGACATTGGCTTCGGCGGTGTTGACCACGTTCTTGCTACCGGCGAAAATGTAAACATTATGGTATTCGATACCGAAGTTTACTCTAACACCGGTGGTCAGGCTTCTAAGGCTTCTAACATCGGTCAGGTTGCACAGTTCGCTGCTGCAGGTAAGGCTATCAATAAGAAGAGCCTTGCTGAAATCGCAATGTCTTACGGTTACGTATACGTAGCACAGGTTGCTATGGGTGCTGACCCCAACCAGACCCTTAAGGCTATTAAGGAAGCTGAAGCTTACAACGGTCCTTCAATCATCATCTGCTACTCACCTTGCGAAATGCACTCAATTAAGGGTGGTATGGTTAACTGCCAGAACGAAATGCGCAAGGCTGTTGCCGCAGGCTATTGGGATATGTTCCGTTACAATCCTGCTCTCAAAGCAGAAGGCAAGAATCCCTTCTCACTTGACAGCAAGCCCGCTACTGCTGATTATAAGGAATTCATCCTTAACGAAGCTCGTTACTCTTCACTTACCCGTTCCTTCCCCGAACGCGCTGAAGCTCTCTTCGAGCAAGCAAGTGAAGCTGCAAAGGCTCGTCGTGCTCACCTTGAAAAATTGGTTGAGCTTTACGGCAAGCAGTAATCAGCTAAACTGATATAACAAAACTCCTGCACTTCGGTGCAGGAGTTTTTGTTTTGTGCTTAATTGTTAAATTGGGGTTTAGCGCTTAGGCGAAATTCGTAATTCGTAATTATGGTAGAATCTGTGCCTCCATCTGATGAGGGAGGTGGATTTTTGCAAAGCAAAAAGACGGAGGGAGAGAATAAAATACTCCAAAAATCGGTTTTTCTCTCCCTCAGTCACTCGTGCCTCGTGACAGCTCCCTCGTCAGAGGGAGCCAAAGATATAACAATTTAACTAAGCGATAAACTATAATTTGAAGCTTGTCATTTCTTAGGCAAACATAAAAGTATTCAAAATTATACCAAACAGTAAACTAAAGGTGTTTGCAACGATTGTGTAGGTTAAAATTTTACTTGTTTTAACATCGGCAAAGCGTTTTTTATAAATTAAAAATTCAACAGTATAAACTATCACTTCAAGAATTACCGTTTCAATTAAATACGGGAATGGCAAAACTAGGTACAATGTCCTCATTATTAATTGTGAACAAGCATTTACATTGAGTATATTTAATAACTGTTTACCTTTAAACCTAAATATCAAAGCAACTAAAAATTCCGTTACAATAGATATAATCATAACAATTATAGATAGAAAACTACCAAAAAACACAAAATAAGGATTAACCATCGTGTCAACCTCTATTTTATTTTCCAATGCATCATACTCTACGTCGCCATAAAAAGAAATTGACGGTATGTCTTTCGGCAATTTTGCTGAATCCGAAACCGAAATTATTTTATAATCCTTATCCAGTAAAGCGATTTTAAAATTCCGATAATTATTAAGTAAATCTTCATATTGCGTTAAATACTCACGGTATTCAGAACCACAACAAAATTTCACCATATAATTCTCATTATATGCGCGTTCTATTTTAATGTTAGATTTGGCATTTTTATAATGCAATGTAAAGCTACAGTAACCGTCTTTTGAATAGTTTGCAATTTCTTTTACAAGTGATTTGTCATCACCGTAAGCACTTGACTGAAAATCAACATAATTCGAGTCATCTTTGGGGATTTTGATTAATAAATCCGCATACACCGCACCCTCGGGCAAATTTGTAATATAAATACTCAAATGATCTGCAGGCATAGGTGCATTTGCAGAAACCGAAATAGACGGAAAACAAATAAATAGACCAACCAAAATTGAAATGACTAATATTTTCTTCGTTTTATTCATATCAACACCGCCCTAAAATTCTTGCTTAATACCCCAAATCCTCATCGCATAAAATAACGGTTAAACGCTTTTCGGGGCGTTGCGGGCCGCTTACAAGGTAGTTTACACAAATACGTCTTGGGTTACGGCAACCGTCGGTAAACGCAGGATTATCGTTATTTAAAAGTGAGACACAATGCCCTAATTTTGCGCAAGGGTTATCAATGCCAAGGCGCACGCAGTTTTTAGGCGCGGCAACCCTTTTAACCCTTAAAAACGCTTCGTTAAGGTCTTTTACAATTTTGTTTTTGCCAACCACCATAATAACCTTTTTAGGTCCAAATGCAATTGCTGAAATGCGGTTTGAAAAACCGTCAACATTTAATAGCTCACCGCTTTCGGTAACAGCATTTGCTGAGCAAAAATAAAAATCGCAGCCGATAACCTCTTTAAAAATCTGCTGCTGTTCTTCGGGGGTTATGCCCTCTTTATTACGGTCAAAAAACCGATAGCAAGGTTTATTTATAACATCCCATACACCGCATTCCTTAACCGAAACCGAACCGCCTGCCGCAATTTTGGCCCCTTCAAAAAGCATACCTTCAACAATTGCGGGAATTTCAGCCTTAGTGGCGGCAGTTATAACATTTATATTGTTTTTCTTTAAGCTTTCAATTACCTTTTCCATTAAAGTCACCTCATATAAAAAGAATAACATATATAATAAATTTTTACAATAAAAAACTGTTAGTTACAAAAACACCCCAAAGGCAAATGCCTTTGGGGTGAGTGTAACTAAACTTAAGCTTAGTTGCAAATTGTAAGCTCAGTATCCTTATCGAAGAGGTGAATCTTATCGGTTTCAAAAGCGATTTCGATCTTGTCGCCGGGCTTAGCAGTGTTGGTAGGAGCAACACGAGCGTTAATAGCCTGTTCTTCACTGTTCATATAAAGGTAGGTTTCAGCACCCATAAGTTCGGTAACTTCAACAGTTGCTTCAACAATACCATCCTTATTTGCAGCAAGAAGCTCGGGTTCGTTATGAACGTTTTCAGGACGGATACCCATAATAACTTCCTTACCTGCATAAGCTTCAAGGCAGTTGTCCTTGTTCTTGCTTGCGGGAAGCTTAATCTTAAACTTAACGCCTGCACGGGTCTTGGTATCTTCAGTACCGTATTCAACGAAGAAATCGTTGCCTTCCTTAAGAAGCTTAGCTTCGATGAAGTTCATCTGAGGTGAACCGATAAAGCCTGCAACGAAGAGGTTGCAAGGATAGAGGTAAAGGTTTTGAGGAGTATCAACCTGTTGGATAACACCGCTCTTCATAACAACGATACGAGATGCCATGGTCATAGCTTCGGTCTGGTCGTGGGTTACGTAAATAAAGGTTGTACCCAAACGCTGATGAAGCTTAGAAATTTCGGTACGCATTTGTGCACGAAGCTTAGCGTCCAAGTTTGAAAGAGGTTCGTCAAGTAAGAATACCTTAGGTTCACGAACGATAGCACGACCTAAAGCAACACGCTGACGCTGACCACCTGACAAAGCCTTGGGCTTACGTTCGAGAAGGTGTTCAATATCAAGAATGCGAGCAGCTTCTTCAACGCGACGCTTAATTTCATCCTTAGGAGTTTTGCGAAGCTTAAGACCGAAAGCCATGTTGTCAAACACGGTCATATGAGGATAAAGTGCATAGTTCTGGAAAACCATTGCGATATCGCGGTCCTTAGGAGCAACGTCATTGATAAGACGGTCGCCAATGTAAATTTCACCTTCTGAAATTTCTTCAAGACCGGCAACCATACGAAGAGTGGTAGACTTACCGCAGCCTGAAGGACCAACGAATACGATAAATTCCTTGTCCTTAATTTCAAGGTTGAAGTCTGTTACGGCAACTACGCCGCCGGGATACTTCTTGTAAACATTACGAAGTGATAAACTTGCCATACTTAATGTCTCCTGTGCTGTTTTATTTTATGTGGGGCATATTACTCCAAATTCTATACAAGTATTATACCAAATACTTTGCCAAAATGCTATGCAAAATCTAGACAATGTTGCAAATTAACTTTTGGTGATTTTGCCGTTAAAATGTTAACAATTGGTGAATATTGACTGTATTTCTTCCATAGACAGCTCCTTACAGGCACCTTCTTCCAAATCCTCGGGCAATGAGAGTCCTCCAACCGCTTCCCTTTTAAGCTCGTTGACACCAAGGCCCACAACGCCAAACATTCTTTTAATTTGGTGGTATTTGCCCTCGCAGATTTTAACCCTTGCGATGTTCTCACTAAGTATTGATAGCTCGGCCTTGCGGCAAGGGGTACCGTCTGCCAAAACAATACCGTCGGCAAAAGCCTTAACCATATCATCGGTCAGCTTTCCGTCAAGGGTTACAATATAGCTTTTATAAACCTCATATTTTGGGGAAATTGCTTTGTGGGCAAATTCACCGTCATCGGTAATAATTAAAAAACCTGTGGTGTCCTTATCAAGTCTGCCCACGGGGGAAAGGCCGTTCCGCCTTAAATTTTCGGGTACTAAATCAACCACAGTTTGTTTTTTCTTGTCGCTGCTGGCCGACAAAACGCCCTTGGGCTTATTTATTAAAATATAAATATACTGCTTGTAATTCAAGGCCTGTCCGTTAAAGGTTATTTCGGAATCAACATCCACAAGAGTTCCGAAATCCCTTAAAACCTTGCCGTTCAGTGTGGCTTTTCCTCGCCTTATGGCAATTCGTGCATCCCTTCGGGAAACATTAAACTGCGTTGATATTATTTTGTCAAATCTTTCTTGTTTCATTCAATTTTCCTTTGTAATAGGGGCAATCGTACCGCTTAAATAATCGGTTATATCCCCTGCAATAATTTTGCCGTCAGCCACGACAACGCTTACAACCTTATGCGGATTATCATTTAAAGTATAACTGTAGACCGTAGCAGTCTTACCGCAAAATTTTGATAAATCAAACCCTGCCTTTTGCTGAATTTGATTGTATTTTGAGGCGTTACCGTCAATTTCCTGCGGTATAACAGTTTCCTTAACCGCTACCGCAGTTTCATTCACCCTTAAACCGACAAGGCTTAAATATTCCATTCTTTTTCGGTGGGTTGACCCATCATAAAGGCTGTAATTTAAGGTTGAAAATTGGCCGAGAATTATAAGCGCTAAAATAACCAGCGCCAGCATCACGGCCAGTCCTCTTTTTGTGAAAATAAAATAAGGCTTCATCGTATCCCCTCATTTAAGGGTATGATGAATTCTTATTTTTTATTACTCAATAATGCAAACCGCGTGGGCTGATATACCCAACAATTCACCCGTAAAGCCAAGCCCCTCCTCTGTGGTGGCCTTAACATTTACAAAGCCAACATCAATGCCGCAGTCGTCGGCAATATTTTGGCGCATTTGTTCTATAAACGGTGCCATTTTGGGCTTTTGTGCAATAACGGTGGCATCAATATTCCCTACCTTATAGCCCTTTTCCTTTAAAAGACCAACTACCCTTCTAAGCAAAATGCGGCTGTCGATATTTAAAAATTCGTTTGCATTGTCGGGAAAATGCTTGCCTATATCACCCAAAGCGGCAGCACCCAAAAGCGCATCACTTACAGCGTGAAGCAAAACGTCGGCATCGCTGTGACCCAAAAGCCCTTTTTCATAAGGGATTTCAACCCCGCCGATAACTAAACGGCGGTTTTCGGAAAATTTATGTACATCGTACCCGTGACCGATTCTCATTCGACGTTGTCCCCCTTCAAAAAAGCTTCGGCAACCAGCACATCCTCAGGTGTGGTGATTTTAATGTTTTTATAATCGCCTTCTACGGTTAAAACCTTGCATCCTGCCGCTTCAAAAATTGAAACGTCGTCGGTAAAAAGGCCTAAATCCTTATTTTTAATTGCTGAAAGGTACTGCTTTACGTTAACACCCTGAGGGGTTTGCACCTGCACCAAGGCGTCACGCTTAACCGTTTTTATAACCACACCGTTTTGGTCAATTTCCTTTATAGTGTCCTTAACCTTAACAACGGGTGTTACAGCGGAATATTTTTTTAACCCGTCAATAACGCGGTTTATAACGTCCTCACTTACTAACGGACGGGCGCCATCATGAATAAGCGCAAATTCATCACTATCTTTAAGCCGGTTAATGCCACACAGCACTGATTCCTGACGGTTACTTCCGCCTTCAACAATGTCGCTGACCTTTGTAAGCATATAGCTGTCGCACAGCCTTTGATATTCCAAAACCGTTTCACTTGAAGCTACCAAAATTATGTTTGAAACACTTTCACACTGCTGAAAGGCCTTTAAGGTGCGCACAAGCACGGGCAGACCGCAAATGCTTATAAGCTGCTTGTTTTGACCCATTCTTGTAGATGAGCCCGCCGCAACAACTATAACAGGAATGCCCTGTGTTTTTTCGCTGTTCACTTCATATTGAAGCGAGGGCTTGGTAATGTTCATATTAAGCACCCTTTTTAAGCTTTGAAAAATTGGTAAGACCGGGTTTCACAAGCTCGGTCATAACAAGGGCAACAATAGCGCCCAGACACCAGCCGCAAACCACGTCAGAAGCATAGTGAACATTAAAGTAAACGCGGGTAATACCAATTACAAGCGGAATAAGTGTGAAAATTGCAATTACAATACCCTTTTGCCATTTTGCTTTGCAAAGTGGTAAAAGGCACATCATTATAGCAATGTAAATTGCTGCATTATTCATAGCGTGGCCACTTGGAAAGCTGGGGCTGCCAATTTCCAAAAGGCGAAAATCAGCTTCGGGGCGGGGACGGTCAACAATTGCCTTTATAACCTTATTTAAAACAGTTGAAACAACTGCAGTAGCCGCAACGGGAACACCAACCTGTTTTGTTGTTACAGGCACAAACACTAAAACCGCAATAATAAAGACATCCAAAATAGTGTCACCAAAAATGGTAAAGTGATGCATAAATTCACTCATTTCAGCGTTGGGATTTAAAAGTGTATGTAAAAGCGGCTTGCCTGTAGCAGGTTCGATACCCGAAAGCGCACCCGTAAGCATTAGAGTAAAAACCGTAACAAAAATTACCGCCAAAACAGCAATTGCAATAATTTTACTTTTTTTCATAATAAATTTCCTCGCATATTCAAAAAGGCCGTACCAGTGGGCACGGCCTTTAAATTTTAAGAATTATTCTTCGGTTTCGGCTTCTTCGCAGTTACAGCAGTCACAGTCGCAACCGTCAAAATCAAACTCAAGCTCGGTGCCGCAGTTGGGGCAAACCATACCCTCTTCTTCTAACATTTCGCCATCAAGATAGATAATGTCGTTGCAAACGGGGCATTCGATTTCGTAAACCTCATCCTCACAGCAGTCACAATCGTCGTCACAGTCGCAGTCGCAGCAATCGCAATTATCATCTTCATAGATAATGTCTTCCAAAGCGGAAAGATCCTCGTCAACTGCATCGATTTGTTCCATAAGCTCGTCGCAGCCGTCTTCAATGTCACAAATTTCTTCAGTAATGTCACCAAGTAAATCGATAATAGCGGTTAAAACCTTGCCTTCCTTGGTAGTGTCATCAATACCAAGGCCTTCAGCCAAGCCTTTAATATAAGCAATCTTTTCGCAAATATCCATTGTAAAATACCTCCGTTAATTATGCGCGTTCCATATATTCACCGGTACGGGTGTCAATACGAACCATATCGCCCTCGTTAATGAAAAGGGGTACGCGAATTTCGGCACCGGTTTCAAGAGTTGCGGGCTTGGTAGCGTTAGTAGCTGTGTTGCCTGCAAAGCCGGGGTCGGTCTGGGTAACCTGAAGCTCAACAAATGTGGGGGGTTCTACACCGAAAACCTTACCCTTGTAGGACAAAATTTTACAAACCATATTTTCCTTAACAAACTTAAAGTTGTCGCTCATATCACTTGCGTTAATGGGAACAAGCTCATAGGTTTCCTGATCCATAAAGTAATAGATATCACCGTCGGGATAAGAATATTCCATATCCTTTCTTTCAATGAAAGCGGTGGGGAACTTAGCGGTGGGGTTATAGGATTTTTCAATAACCGAACCGGTAATAACATTTTTGGTTTTGGTTCTTACAAAAGCAGCGCCCTTACCGGGTTTAACATGCTGGAATTCAATAACCTGAAGCACGTTGCCATCTTCTTCAAAGGTAACGCCATTTCTAAAATCGCCGGCACTAATCATAATAATTTTTCCTCCAGAAAAACAAATTTTTACCTGTATATTATAAATGTTGCCGTCTGTTTTGTCAAGAATTACTGATACTTTTTGCCACTTTTTCGGGAGTTATCGCGCCTTTCCTCGTTTTCGCAATCGTTTTTTACGATTTTCGCATTAAAACCCTGTGCTATTGCAGGATACATATCTTCCCTGTCGGCCGTCGGCTGTATTTCATACGTTCCGTAACAATTAACCTGCTGTTCAGCAGTTTCGGGCGGTTTTTCTATGTTTTCAAGGCGCATTTCGGTTTTATTGGTAACCTTTTTAAAATTTTCCATTTTTTATTCCCTTTCGGTTTGACATAATTTTTTATATGTGGTATAATTCACACATATATTATGTCCTTTGGAGGAGAAAAAATGCTGGACATTAGATTTATTTGTGACAACCCTGATTTAGTGAAAGAAAACATTAAAAAGAAGTTTAAGGATTCTAAGCTTCCTTTAGTTGACGAAATTATTGCGCTTTATAACGAAAAATGCGCCGTTAATAACCGCGCAAACGAGCTTCGTGCCAATCGCAACAAGGTTAGTAAGCAAATTGGTATGCTTATGGCACAGGGCAAGCGTGACGAGGCTGAAGCCACTAAGCGCTTGGTTACCGAACAGGCTGAAGAATTAAAGGCCCTTGAACTTAAAGAGGACGAGCTTGCCAAAAAGGTTTTGGAAATTCAGATGAAGATTCCGAACATTGTGGACGATAGCGTGCCCATCGGTAAGGACGACAGCGAAAATGTTGAGGTTACACAGTACGGCGAAAAAACCGTTCCCACATTTGAAATTCCCTACCACACCGATATTATGGCTGCCTTTAACGGCATTGATAAGGAAGCCGCAGGCAAGGTTGCAGGCGAAGGCTTTTATTACCTTATGGGCGATATTGCAAGGCTTCATTCAGCAGTGCTCGCTTATGCGCGCGATTTTATGATTGATAAGGGCTTTACATACTGTATTCCCCCTTTTATGATCAGAAGCAACGTTGTGACCGGTGTTATGAGCTTTGAAGAAATGGACGCTATGATGTATAAAATTGAGGGTGAAGACCTTTACCTTATAGGTACAAGCGAACATTCTATGATTGGTAAATTTATCGACACAATTACACCCGAAGAAAAGCTTCCCTTAACCTTAACCAGCTATTCACCCTGCTTTAGAAAAGAAAAGGGCGCACACGGCATTGAGGAACGCGGTATTTACCGTATTCACCAGTTTGAAAAGCAAGAAATGATTGTTATTTGCAAGCCTGAGGAGAGTATGGACTGGTTTAACAAAATGTGGAGCTATTCGGTTGAGCTTTTCAGAAGTATGGATATTCCCGTTCGTACACTTGAATGCTGCACAGGCGACCTTGCAGATTTAAAGGTTAAATCTTACGATGTTGAAGCTTGGTCACCCAAGCAGCAAAAATATTTTGAGGTCTGCTCATGCTCAAATCTCGGCGATGCACAGGCACGCCGTTTGGGTATTCGTGTTAAGGGTGAAGACGGTAAGAAGTACCTTGCTCATACTCTTAACAACACCGTTGTTGCACCCCCAAGAATGTTAATTGCCTTCCTTGAAAACAACCTTTCATTCGACGGCGAAAAGTACACCATTTCAATTCCCAAAGCATTACAACCCTATATGGGCGGCAAGGAAAAAATTGAAAGCAAATAAAAATTTAACGGCTTTGTCCTTTCGGGCAAAGCCGTTTTTTTAATAATAGATAATAAAATAAATTGGGAGTTTATCGGGCTAACGCCCAAAAGAAAAAAGAATAAAGAAAAAATAATAAATAATAAAAAATGTGTGCCTACGGCACAATATATAAATCCGTCGGCAAAGCCGACACCGATTTTATTCTTTTACACG
>SVPF01000019.1 GCA_015066005.1 Oscillospiraceae bacterium | reverse complement strand
GAACACTTCGGTTGGTTAAACCAGACTTGCTTTATGCAGACATGAGAGGCCGCCGACAAGATTGATTGAGTTTATAGGCTCAGTCTATCTTGCCGGTGGCTTTTTTGTTTTCGGTAAGAAAAATGCTCAAAAGAAAATTGCTTCCGGCAGATAAATCTGAAGGGAGCAATTTTTTTGTTTAAATGGGAAAGTTATATCGCTAAATATCCGTAATCTCCGATTTTTTGATAACTAAAACAATTTCAAAAATCAATTTTAAGGAGATTACAATTATGGCATTTAATAATGGTTTAGAAAGAAGAAAATTTGAACGAAAATGGGAAAATCTTAGAAAAGAATATACAGATGCTGGAATGAGTGAATCTGTGATTAAAGAAATGTACGAATTTGATTTAAGAGTTTTTAATAGAACTCGAGCTGATAGAGAACGAGGACAATCTCTAATCGGAGTGATAAATGATATCAACGAGGAAGAAAATCTAAGTAAATCTTCAGTTTTGCAAAATTTATCAGAAACATTAACTGTTACTGATAAATATTCAATTCAACCAAAGCGCTTTAGATGGATTGATGATATAGAAAATAAACAACTTTATAACTTAATTGTGGAATTGCCTGAACGCGATAAGGAATTTTTGACGTTTTTGGTTACAGGATATAATCGCGCAGAAATTGCTGAAATACGTGGAGTTAAAATTCAGTCAATAAATAAAAAAATATCTAAGTTTAAAAAATTGTTTTCAACGGTTGTTTTCGCATCAGTTGTTAATATCACAAATAATTGAGTGTTAAGGAGTAATTGAAATGTATAATGAAGAATTTTTAAAGCTTCTTAATGTAAAAAATCAAAATAGAGTACCTCATGATGGAGAAATAGAAATATGTTTATGTAGTAGATGTGCATCAACTTTTTACTCTATGCCAGACCACGGAATAGATCGTGTTTATAAATATCAATTTTTCTTAGAACCTTGTATCATTTGTAAAGAACGTTGCGGTTATGATTTTTATGTATGGCAATTACAAAATATACGAAATGAAAAAAATCGCACATTTGAGGAGATGAACGAAGATGAATAAAATAGTAGGCGATAAAGGTGAAAACATCTTCGGGGCATTGAAATTTATCGAATTGTTATATTTAGATGGACTAATTCCGGGATATGTTTTTCGTAATATAATTAAAGATTATGGCGAGAATTTATCAATGGCAGATTTCAAATGCCGTAAAGACGATAAAGAATCGATATAAAGGAGTTGGAAAATGTACGCTTACGAATTAAATTCAGATTTTCAAAAAAGAGACGTTGCTATTTATGCACGTGTTTCTACGGAACACGAGGCTCAACTATCAGCATTAGAAAATCAAATGGATTGGTATAAGCCGATATTAACCGCTAGACCTGACTGGACATTGGTTGCTCAATATGTCGATGAAGGTATAACTGGAACTTCTGCTGAGAAACGTCCTCAATTTATGAAAATGATAGAAGATGCAAAAAAGAAAAAATTTAATATGATAATAACTAGAGAAGTTTCACGTTTTGCGAGAAATACCGTTGATACATTGCAGTTTACTAGAAAACTTAAGGAATACGGCGTAGAAGTGTTTTTTATTAACGATAACATTAAAACTTTTGACGGCGATGGAGAACTTCGTTTAACAATAATGGCGACGCTAGCACAGGACGAAAGCCGAAAAACTTCATTGAGAGTTAAGGCGGGTCAACAAACTTCAATGGAAAATGGTGTTTTATACGGAAACGGCAATATCCTTGGATATGATAGGGTTGGCAAGGATTTAGTTATTAATCCTGAACAAGCTAAAACTGTTCGAATGATTTTTGATATGTATTTGAGTGGAATGGGTGTAACAAAAATACAATATGAGTTAGAAAAAGAAGGCAGGCTTACATCAATGGGAAAAACCAAATGGTTTCCTGCATATATTTCTAAAATGCTTAAAAATTCCTTTTACTGCGGTATAATTACATATCATAAAGAATATACTCCAGATTATTTAAAACAACAAAAAATTAAAAATAACGGGGTATTAGAATATGTGAAAGTGAAAGGCAACCATACACCTATAATAACTGAAGAAGAATATAAACAAGTCATTGAAATGATGAATAGAAAAACCAAAAGTATATCTGATACGAAAAAATCAGGGCAGAAACCACAAGGAACACTATGGGGCAAATTACTTATATGTCAATGTGGAAAAAAATTCAATCAACATTTTCACGCCAGAAAGGGTCGACACTCAGGTGTATATTATCAATGTTATACTTCTGTTAATTTAGGAAGTTGCAATGAAAGAATTAAACGAGGATTATCTATTGATGGTGCTTGTGATTCGCCATTTATTCCTGATTGGAAACTTGATATGATGGCAAAGTATATTTTTTCGGGGTATATAGAAAATATAGAGTCGACAATTAACCTTGCATATACTATGTTGGAAAAGCATATAGCCGACCAAGAAGAAATACCCGATAATACTGATATTATACGCTGCAAACAGGAAGAAATAGAAAAATATAACCGTAAGAAAGCAAACCTATTTGAAATGCGAGAAGATGGAGATATTGACAGCAAACATTTCAAGATAAGAAAGGCAGAGATTGAAGCAAAGTTAGAATCTTTAACGGATGAAATCGAAAAGTTAACCCCTAAAAAGGTAGAACAGTCAACCGAGGATTTTGAAGCCGCTTTAAAAATGCTTAAAAATAAACTTCAACAAGTTGCAAAGTGCGATGGTTCACAAATCCCTGAAAGTGTAGTTGAGGCGTTTATTGAAAAAATATGGGTAGCAAAAAATGAATTTAGATGGTATTTGCGTGTTTCGGATACAATGAATGAAAGTAAAGACCGGGAGAGAATGAAAATAGCCGAGTTTAAAATTACATTTGAAGAAGCAAAAAAGTATTTGTATAGTTTTTCGACAAAACGACGTCTTTATAATTGGGTTGATTTAAATGTTAGTATATGGATGTAAATATTTAAATATGACAACATAAACCCAATAGAAAAAATCCCACATTCTTTCATCAAAGAATGTGGGATTTTTATTTAAACCATTACACTAATAAGATGGACAAGACCTTATTATTTGTGCGCTTCGCGAATTGCAGCCTGTGCAGCAGCGAGACGAGCAATCGGCACACGGAAAGGTGAGCAAGATACATAGTCAAGGCCGAGCTTGTGGCAGAATTCTACAGAAACAGGGTCGCCGCCGTGTTCACCGCAGATACCGCAGTGGATTTCGGGACGGGTCTTCTTACCAAGAGTTACAGCCATATCCATTAACTTACCAACGCCGGTCTGGTCGAGCTTAGCGAAGGGATCGTTTTCATAGATCTTGGTGTCATAGTAAGCACCGAGGAATTTACCAGCGTCGTCACGGCTGAAGCCGAAGGTCATCTGGGTAAGGTCGTTAGTACCGAAGCAGAAGAATTCAGCTTCCTTAGCGATTTCGTCAGCGGTGAGGCAAGCACGGGGGATTTCCATCATGGTACCAACTTCATACTTGAGTTCTACACCTGCAGCTGCGATTTCTGCGTCAGCGGTAGCAACAACTACGTTCTTAACAAACTTCATTTCCTTAACTTCACCGGTAAGAGGAATCATAATTTCGGGAACGATGTTCCAGTCAGGATGAGCCTTCTTAACGTTGATTGCTGCACGAATAACAGCAGCGGTCTGCATCTTAGCAATTTCAGGATAGGTAACTGCAAGACGGCAGCCACGGTGACCCATCATGGGGTTGAATTCGTGGAGAGAAGCAATAATTGCCTTAATATCAGCAACGGTCTTGCCCTGAGCATCAGCAAGAGCCTTGATGTCAGCTTCTTCGGTAGGAACGAATTCGTGGAGAGGCGGGTCAAGGAAGCGGATGCAAACGGGGCAGCCTTCGAGTGCTTCATAAAGCTTTTCAAAGTCGCCTTGTTGATAGGGAAGAATCTTAGCAAGTGCTACTTCGCGTTCTTCAGCGGTGTCAGCACAGATCATTTCACGGAATGCAGCGATACGTTCTGCTTCGAAGAACATATGCTCGGTACGGCAAAGACCGATACCTTCAGCGCCGAGTTCACGAGCCTTCTTAGCGTCAGCAGGTGTATCAGCATTGGTGCGAACCTTAAGGGTGCGGAATTCGTCAGCCCATTCCATAATGCGACCGAATTCGCCAGCGATTTCAGCGTCAACAGTAGGAATAATACCGTCGTAAATGTTACCGGTAGAACCATCGATAGAAATATAGTCGCCTTCGTTATAGGTCTTACCAGCGAGTGTGAACTTCTTGTTTTCTTCATCCATTACGATGTCGCCGCAACCGGATACACAGCAGGTACCCATACCACGAGCAACAACGGCAGCGTGGCTTGTCATACCGCCACGAACGGTGAGGATACCCTGAGAAGCCTTCATACCTGTAATATCTTCAGGAGAGGTTTCCAAACGAACGAGGATAACCTTTTCGCCACGGTTGTTCCATTCCTCTGCATCTTCAGCAGTGAATACAACCTTACCGCAAGCAGCACCGGGAGAAGCGCCAAGACCCTTACCAGCAGGAACAGATGCCTTTAATGCTTTAGCATCAAACTGGGGATGGAGGAGGGTGTCAAGGTTACGGGGATCGATCATAGCAACAGCCTGCTTCTTGTCGATCATGCCTTCGTCAACTAAGTCACAAGCGATCTTAAGAGCAGCTTTAGCGGTTCTCTTACCGTTACGTGTCTGGAGCATATAGAGCTTGCCGTCTTCAACGGTGAATTCCATATCCTGCATATCGCGGTAATGGTCTTCAAGGATTGCGCAAACCTTGTTAAATTCTTCAAAAGCTGCGGGGAATTTTTCAGCCATTTCAGCGATGGGCATAGGTGTACGAACACCGGCAACAACGTCTTCACCCTGAGCGTTGGTGAGGAATTCACCCATAAGGCCGGGTTCACCGGTAGCGGGGTCACGTGTGAAAGCAACACCTGTACCGCAGTTGTCACCCATGTTACCGAATGCCATCATCTGTACGTTAACAGCGGTACCCCAAGAATAAGGAATATCGTTGTCACGACGGTAAACGTTTGCACGGGGGTTGTCCCATGAACGGAAAACAGCTTCAACAGCACCCATTAACTGTTCCTTAGGATCAGTGGGGAAGTCTTTACCGATCTTGCTCTTGTATTCAGCTTTAAACTGGTTAGCAAGTTCTTTAAGGTCGTCAGCGGTAAGCTCAACGTCCTGTTTAACGCCTTTTTCTTCCTTCATTTTGTCGATAAGCTCTTCAAAATACTTCTTACCAACTTCCATAACTACGTCAGAATACATCTGAATGAAACGACGGTAGCAGTCATAAGCCCAACGAGCATTACCTGACTTTGCAGCCATGGTTTCAACAACCTCTTCGTTAAGACCAAGGTTAAGAATAGTGTCCATCATACCGGGCATAGAAGCACGGGCACCTGAACGAACTGAAACGAGAAGGGGATTTTCCTTATCGCCGAACTTCTTGCCAACAACAGCTTCCATTTTTTCGATGTATTCCATGATTTGTGCCTGGATATCATCGTTGATTTTTCTGCCGTCCTCATAATACTGAGTGCAGGCTTCGGTAGAAACGGTGAAACCCTGGGGAACAGGAAGACCGATTTTGGTCATTTCTGCAAGGTTAGCACCCTTACCGCCGAGAAGCTCACGCATAGAAGCGTCGCCTTCTGAGAAAAGGTAAACATACTTGTGACTCATTGTTGAATCAACCTCCTAAAAAATATTCAAATTTTTTTGTAAACAACATTAAACACCCATTATTTAGGTATCCAAGTCATTATATCAAACTTTTTATTAAAAATAAAGTATTTTTTAGTATTTTTTCATATTTCGTTAAAATAGTAGTATTAAAACACAAAAAAAGAGGCAAAATTTGCGGTTTTTCATAAAAATAGTATAATTTCGTTGCTAAACGGGTGGGTATATGTTAATATATTAACATAACATTTTTGAAAGGTTGTTAGAAAAAATGGAATTCAGCATCAATCATCCGATTATCTACATAATGGTAGCGGCTTTGATACTGGTTGTTCTTGCACAGTCGGTGTATTTTTTAGTACGCGCATACCGTCGTGCATTACAAATCGGTATGGATAAATCCCGCCTTAAAAAGACCATTACCTCAGCGGCGCTTTTTACAATTGCACCTGCAATTTCAATTCTCGTGGGCGTTGTGGCGCTATCAAAGTCACTCGGTCTTCCGCTTCCGTGGCTAAGGCTTTCAATCATCGGCTCGCTTTCTTATGAAACAATTGCCGCCGGTAACACACTAAACGAGCTCGGTTTTAAAATGGGCGAGGGTATCAGCTCGGCCTCAGCCTTTGTAACGGTTGCTTGGGTTATGACGCTTGGTATTATTATCGGCCTTGTTTTAACCCCTCTTCTTTCAAAGAAAATTCAGGGCGGTATGAAAAAGCTTGAAAATATGGATAAAAAATGGAGTGAAATTTTCTCAAACGCGATGTTTTTGGGTATGATTTCGGCATTTTTGGGCTATGTTTTTTGGGATTTTGCAAGCGTATTCAAGGGTGAAATATCAGCGCTTATTCCGGCTCTTGTAATGCTTTCATCCGCTGTTTTAATGCTTATTTGCGGTCTTCTTACGAAGGTACTTAAGGCTAGATGGATAACCGATTATGCTTTGCCGATTAGCCTTGTCGGCGGTATGGCAATGGCTATTCCGATAACAAGCTGGTTAGGTTAAGGAGGGGAAAGACAATGAAAAAAGAAATGACTTATCTTGACAGTGTTCACCGTGACGGTAAAATTTGGGGCTTCACCCTTTTAGCGCTTGTATTGGCTTTTCCGCTTGTGCTTTGCATAGTTTTCGAAGCTGTTCCCGAATGGAAGGCCTTTGGCCGTGCAATTTTGTCGGTGCTTCCAATGTATTGGGCGGTTGGTATTATTGAAATTTTTACCTATATTCCCATGCTTGGCGCGGGTGGCTCTTATCTTTCATTTGTAACAGGTAATATTTCAAACTTAAAGCTGCCTTGCGCACTTGACGCTATGGAAAAAGCAAACGTTAAGGCCAACAGTGAAGAGGGCGAAATTATTTCTACTATTGCAATTGCCGTTTCGAGCATTGTAACCACCTTAATTGTGGCGGTTGGTGTTATTTTAATGATGGTTTCAAACCTTGGCGCAGTGCTTGAAAGCGAAATTTTAAAGCCCGCCTTTGACCAGCTTTTACCCGCGCTTTTTGGCGGTTTGGCAGTTGTGTTTGTTTCAAAAAACTGGAAAATGTCAATTATACCAATGGTGCTTATGTTGGCGTTATTTATCTTCACACCTCTTACCTCTGGCGAGGTTGGAATTATGGCACCCGTTGGCGTAATTATCACACTTATCACATCACGAATTATGTATAAAAAAGGACTGCTTTAAATGATTTACCTTTATATATTTTTAGGTCTTGTAGTTTTATTCTTTGCGGTGCTTGTTATCCGCACCCTTAATTTTAAACCCAAGGCAAATGCAAAGGTTTTTGAGGAAGAAATTACCCTAAATAATGACAAAGTAATTGAAAATTTAAGAACCCTTGTGCGCTTTAAAACTGTGTCTTACAGAGATGGTAGCTTAGAGGACGACGCACAGTTTCAGGCACTTTTAAACGAGCTTCCAAAGCTATACCCCAATGTTTATAAAACCTGCACCCAAACCCTTATGGACGATAGAGGAGTGCTTATTTTATGGCAGGGCAAAAAGCACGATGCTCCCTCTGTTATGATGGCGCATTACGATGTTGTGCCCGTTAATGAGGAGCTTTGGGATAAGCCACCATTTGAAGCAGTTTTAGAGGATGGCGTTATTTGGGGCCGAGGCACCCTTGATACAAAGGTTACGGTTAACGGTATTTTATCGGCCGCAGAAAAGCTTATTGCTGACGGCTTTGTGCCTGAAAATGACATTTACTTTGCATTTTCGGGCGGTGAAGAAATTAACGGTAAAGGCGCTGTCAATATTGTTGATTATTTTGAAAAGAATAATATTGAGCTTGCACTTGTTGTTGACGAGGGCGGCGCCGTTGTTGAAAATGTTTTTCCGGGTGTTAAAAAGGCCTGCGGTCTTATAGGTATTGCCGAAAAGGGCCTTATGGATGTTGAATATTCCTCAAAATCGGCAGGTGGTCACGCCTCTGCACCAAAGCCCAATTCACCAATTGTTAACCTTTCAAAAGCAATTTTAAGGGTTGAAAACAAGCCCTTTAAAATGCATTTAACAAAGCCTGTAAAGGAAATGTTTGACACACTTGGCCGCCATTCAAGCTTTGTGTTTAGAATGATTTTTGCAAATTTATGGTGTTTTTCACCTGTACTCAATATGCTTTGCAAAATGCAGGGCGGCGAGCTTAACGCTTTAATGCGTACTACAACCGCCTTTACACAGGCAAAGGGAAGCAGTGCTTCTAACGTTATTCCGCCCGAGGCCAAATTCGTTTCAAATATGCGCTTAAACCCTGCTGATACAATGGATTCTGCGCTCCGGTATTTAAGGAAAACGGTTAAGGACGACAGGGTGCAAATTACCCTTATTCACGGCATGAACCCAAGCCGAATTTCCCAAACAAATTGCGAAGCGTACGATAAGGTTGCAAGCAGTGTTGTATCTACCTGGAAGGGCAGTATTGCCGCACCCTATCTTATGATGCAATGCTCCGACTCGCGCCATTACGGAAGAATAAGTGATAAGGTTTACCGTTTTTCAGCTATGGATTTAACAAGTGAGGAACGTGCAACCATTCACGGCAATAATGAAAGAATCAGGGTTGAAACTGCAGTCAAGGCTGCTGAATTTTATGTTCGACTTATGAAACAGTGTTAATAAATGAACCGCATTGAAAATCAATGCGGTTTTAATATTTTAAATTATAGTTTATCGGGCTAACGCCCAATGCGTAATTCGTAATGCGTAATTCGGAATTATTGTACAAACCCTTGCCTCCATCTGATGAGGGAGGTGGATTTTTGCGAAGCAAAAAGACGGAGGGAGAGACCGAAAACACTGTAAATAAGCACTTTCTCTCCCTCAGTCACGAGTTCCTCGTGCCAGCTCCCTCGTCAGAGGGAGCCAATGATATATCCATCCAACTGAGCGATAAACTCCCAATTTGTTTTAATTGCAATATTTTCACATATATGATAAAATAAAAAAGTTAGGGGGTATTTTATGACTACCGATATTATTATAATAGGTGGCGGTGCGGCAGGGCTTTTGTCGGCCGTGTACCTTAAAAAACAAAATCCGCGCCTTAATATCCGCATTTTAGAGGCGCTTCCACGCGTGGGCAAAAAGCTTTTGCTTACAGGTAACGGCAGGTGCAATATAACAAATAAAAACCTTGATCTTTCCCGTTATCACGGTAGTGATGTTTCCTTTGCGGAATATGCCCTTAATAAGTATGATTTAAATTTTACAGCCAATTTTTTTGAAAGCATTGGCGTACCCTTCGTGTTTGAGGGGGAAAAGGCTTTTCCTGCATCCTTACAAGCGGGGTCTGTGGTGGACTGTCTTCGTTTTGCGGCTGAAGAAAGCGGTGTTTTAATTCATACCGACACAAAGGTTACAAACATTCAAACCCTAAAAGGCAAATATCGCGTTTGGGCTGATAAATTAAGCTTTGTGTGTGACACGGTTATTGTTGCAACAGGGCTTTATTCGGGCGGTTATAAGGTTGGAAGTGACGGCAGTATGTTTGAGCTGCTTAAAAAAGCAGGCTTTAAAGCAGTTAATGTTACTCCTGCAATTGTTCAGCTTAAAACCGAAAACGATGTTGTTAAGCAGTTAAAGGGCATTAAGGTTGATGCTAATGCCGCATTAAAGGCGGGCGAAAGGGTTATAAGGCAAGAATTCGGTGAGGTGCTGTTTTGTGATTACGGCCTATCGGGACCGCCGATTATGCAGCTTTCACGCGAGGTACCGCGAAATAAAAATCAAACGGTTTTATCGCTTGATATAATGCCCCAAATTCCCTTTAATGATTTGAAGTCACAAATTATTAAAAGAGCCGAAAATTTGTCACAGCGACCGCTTGAGGAATTCTTTACAGGTATGCTTCAAAAGCGTGTCGGTCAGGTTATTTTAAAGTATTGCGGCTTAAAGCTTTTGGAAAAGGCGGGAACACTTACTGTCAGCGATATTGACCGCATTGTTAAAACAATAAAATCGTTCGATTTTAAGGTGCTTGACACCACGGGCTTTGTGAATTCGCAGGTGTCGGCGGGCGGTATTTCTACAACCGAATTTGATAATACTACAATGCAAAGCAAAAATTATGAAAATTTTTACGCTGTGGGTGAAATTTTAGATATTGACGGTGACTGCGGCGGCTTTAATTTACAATGGGCGTGGAGCAGTGCTTTTTGCGCCTGCGACCATATTTTAAGGAATAAATAATGCTATTAATAAATAATGTAAACTTACCACTTGAAACCGATTTTTCAAATTTAAAATCGGTTATGGAAGGGTATTTAAAAACCCCCTTAAAATCGGCACGGCTTTACAAAAGGTCGGTCGATGCGAGAAAAAAGGATAATGTGCATTTTTGCTGTTCGGTGCTTGTTGAATGTAACAATGAGCAAGCGCTTATGAGAAAGAACAAAAATGCAAGTGTTTTTAATGAAAAGGAATATGTAAACCCTGTTTTTACGGGCGAAATAAAGCATCGCCCTGTTGTTGTAGGCTTTGGGCCTGCGGGTATGTTTGCCGCCCTTGTTTTAGCAAGGGCAGGGCTTAAACCCATTGTGCTTGAGCGCGGGCAGGATGCCGACACCAGAAAAGCTGATGTTGAGGCATTTTTTAAAGGTGGACCTTTAAAAAATGACAGTAACGTTCAGTTTGGTGAAGGCGGTGCAGGTACCTTTTCGGATGGTAAATTAAACACAGGTATTAAGGATGTCCGTTGCCGTGCGGTGCTAAAAGCCTTTGCGCAGTTTGGCGCAGGGGATAAAATTTTAATTGATGCAAAGCCGCATATTGGCACCGACGTTTTAATTAATGTTGTTAAAAATATCCGCCGTGAAATTATTTCACTCGGCGGCGAGGTTTGTTTTAATACAAAGCTTCAAAGAATCAACACCCAAAACGGCGAAATTGTGTCAGTTACGGCAGGGGACAGGGAAATAACTTGCAACAAGGTTATTTTAGCAACCGGTCATTCTGCAAGGGACGTTTTTTCCACCTTAAAGGAAATGGGTGTTCAAATGGCGCAAAAGCCCTTTTCAATGGGTGTTAGAATTGAACACAGGCAAGAAGATATAAACCGCGCTTTGTACGGCAAATTTTATAATCACCCTGCATTGTCGGCGGCTGACTATAAAATGGCGGTACACCTTGATAGCGGCAGGGGTGTTTACACCTTTTGTATGTGCCCGGGCGGTGAGGTTATTAACTCCTCCTCAGAAGAGGGCGGTATAGCTGTAAACGGTATGAGCCAAAGCCGCCGTGACGGTGAAAATGCAAATTCGGCATTGCTTGTAAATGTAAACCCCGAAGACCTTGGAAATGATGATATAATGGCAGGCTGTTATTTACAGCAAAGGGTTGAAAAAGCGGCATTCAATATTGCGAACGGCGCCGTGCCTATAACCACTGTGGGTCAGCTTGTTTACGGTGAAAAGGCCGAAATCACAAAGGTTAAACCAACTGTAAAGCCGAAGTATGCTTTTGCTGATTTTACGGGTATTTTTCCATCCTTTATAACCGATAGCTTAAAGGAAGCGTTACCCCTTCTTGATAATAAAATCAAGGGCTTTGCTGATAAGAATTCCATTCTTACGGCCCCCGAAACCAGAAGCTCGTCACCTGTAAGAATTTTAAGGGACGAAAATTATCATTCGCTATCCCTTGTGGGTCTTTACCCTTGCGGTGAAGGGGCAGGCTATGCGGGAGGTATAATGTCTGCTGCAGTTGACGGTATGCGTGTTGCCGAACAGGTTGTTAAGGATTTAATGTAAATGAAAGGTAGGACCTCGTTGGCCCTACCTTTTTGATTTGGATGTTCAAATTATAGTTTATCGCTCGGTTGAATTGGTGGCACATCGTAGGGACAATTCACGAATTGTCCGTGAATTACAGCTATGCATAGGCGGGCGATTCGTGAATCGCCCCTACGAGTTATATCAATCTAAATACATACGATTTACATCTGTCGCGGAGCGACACCGAACCTATTCACTGTTACCTCTTACTTATTACCTCGCCTAAGCGCTAAACCCCAATTTACATCACCGATATAAACTTAATTTCACTTAGCTTAATGGCAAATTTTTCACGGTTTTTGCACAAAATAATATAGTCGTCAAAAACGTTTAAAAGCTTGCCCTGTCGGGCGGTTAATTGGTTGCCGAAAACCATGTAAATTTTAATACTTTTGCCAATATGACCCTTTAATAATTCGCAAAAGGTATTATTGTTTGGCTTATTTAATGAATTTATATAGTTTTCGTATACGGTTAAATCATCATCACTGAAAATAGGAATAGGGAAGTTATCATCCATAAAAAAACACTCCAAGCGTATTTTTACCATAATATGCTTGGAGTGTTATTTTGTTAATTATTTAAATGATGTGTTATAAAGGTCGGCATAGGTTCCGCCCTTGGCTAAAAGCTCGTCATGGGTGCCTGTTTCCATAATGCCGCTTTTGCCGAAAACAATAATATTATCGGCATTTTTAATGGTGGTAAGGCGGTGGGCAATGGTAAGGGTTGTTCGCCCCTGTGACAGCCTTTCGAGTGACTTTTGCACAAGGCGTTCACTTTCATTATCAAGTGCGCTTGTGGCTTCGTCTAAAAGCAAAATCGGTGGGTTTTTAAGGAACACACGGGCAATACTTATGCGCTGCTTTTGTCCGCCCGAAAGCTTAACGCCACGCTCACCAACGTAGGTGTCGTACCCGTCGGGTAAGGTGTTAATGAATTCGTCAGCACCTGCCATTTTGGCGGCGGCAATAATTTCCTCTTCACTGGCGCCCGGTCTTCCATATTCAATGTTTTCACGCACACTGCCCGAAAACAGATATACATCCTGCTGAACAACGCCGATTTGCGAACGTAAAGAACGCATTTTAATATCGCGAATGTCAATGCCGTCAACCGTAAGTGAGCCGTCCAAAATTTCATAAAAACGGGGAATAAGCGAGCAAATTGTGGTTTTGCCGCCGCCCGATTCACCAACCAAAGCAATATTTTTTCCTGCGGGAATTTTTAAATTAAGGTGAGAAAGCACGTCGTCGGTTTCTTCGGTGTATTTAAAGGTAACGTTTTTAAATTCAATATCACCCTTAACGTTTTGAAGCTCAACAGCATCCTTACTGTCCTTAATATCGGGGTCAGTTTCCATTATTTCACCAAAGCGTTCAATGCCTGTCATACCGCGCTGGAACTGCTCGGCAAACTGAACGATTTTGCGAATAGAATTTAAAAGGGTGGTTATATACATTAAGAAAACAATTAAATCGGCAGGGTTTAAACCGTCGTATATAATGAAAATAGCGCCCGCAACAACGGCTAATATGTAAAGAATACCGTCTAAAACACTGGTGGTACAGTGGAAAGCCGCCATATAGTGATAAACCTTTGACTTTATGCCAAGATAACCCTTGTTGCCTTTTGAAAACTTTTCTTTTTCAATGTCTTCACCCGTAAAGGATTTTACAACACGAATACCTAAAAGGCTGTCTTCAATTTGGGAATTAAGCTCGGCCACCTGTTTTCTGGATTCACGGAAGCCCGAACGCATTTTTTTGTTAAAAAAGCTTAGCACCAAAACCATTGGGGGTATTGCCGTAAAAATTATAAGTGTAAGCCAAATGTTCATTCGGCTTAAAATTACAAAGCAGCAAATAATTTTAATGCCTGCAATAAGTAATTCCTCAGGGCAGTGGTGGGCAAATTCGGTAATATCAAAAAGGTCGCTTGTCATTCGTGACATTAAACTTCCGACCTTGGTATTATCGTAATACTTAAAGGAAAGCTTTTGCAAATGGTCAAACATATCGGTGCGCATATCGGTTTCAATTTTTGTACCCATTATGTGACCGACCGATGCCATATAATAATTTGCCGCCGCATCAATAAGCTTTAGCACTAAATAAATGCCGCCAACCGTTAAAATACTGCCAATTGTAAGCTTTGCAACATCGGTTAAAGCGGTGTTTGTTATGTACCGAACAATCAGCGGCAGCACAATTTCGCACACGGTGGTAAGGGATGCGCAAAACAGGTCAAATATAAGGGTGGGAACATATTTTTTATAATATGGCAAAAAGCGTTTTATAAGCCTTGCTGATGAGCTTTTTTTCATTATCTGCACCTTCCGTTTCTTGCTATATTTTATCACTAAAATTCACCTAATGCAATAAAACTGCAAAAAAAATTAAAAAGTGCTTTATTTTTACAAAATGTGTGCTATAATGTATAGGCAATAATATAAAATGAGGTATTATGTGATGAAACAATTTGCAAAACGATCATTAGCATTGGCAGTTGCAGTAATTTTATTGGTTGCAATGTGCCTTACAAATGTTGGTGCGGCCCCCTCTGATACCGGTTACACCAAAGCAAGCGATGTTGTGTATAAAAGCTTTACCGAATACAGTGGTTCGAGAACCTATGCTGTTTCCAATGGTGTTATTAACTGGGGTGTTCGTGGCGAGGATTGTGTTTTCCTTTCGAAATATGCAACTGCATATTACAAGGGCAGCAACACCTTTGACAGCCTTTCAAAATTAAAGGGTGAATCAGGTCAAACTAGCTCACCCAGCAGTGCTTTATATAGTGCATTACAGGCACTTATGCAAAACAATTTTGACCACGACTATCAGCAAACCCGTGATATGTATAAGTATACCGACTGCGCCGCGAATGACACTTCTAAAATCATGTCATTCTATTCAAGCAATTTCTTTAACGCTGTTTGGGATAGCGGTGCCACTTGGAACCGTGAACACTGCTGGCCTGACAGTAAATGTCTTACCTCGGGCAGAAGTCAAGGTGACAGTGCTGATATGATGATGCTTCGTCCTACGTTAAAGAGCGAAAACGGCTCACGCGGCAATACTGCGTATGGCGAAAGCGGTAGTTATTTTGAACCTGCTGACAATGTAAAAGGCGACTGTGCCCGCATTGTGCTTTACGGGTATGTTCGTTGGGGTAACGGTGCAAAAATGTGGGGCACAAGCGGTGTAATGGAAAACCTTACCGTTTTACTTAAATGGATGCAGGAAGACCCTGTTGATACTTGGGAAATGGGTCGTAACGACGCTGTTCAGTCTATTACAGGTAACCGTAACGTGTTTGTAGACTATCCCGAATATGCTTGGCTTTTATTTGGTAAGTCTGCACCCAAAAATATGACCACACCTTCGGGTGAAGCCAAGGGCGGTGTAACACCCGGCAATCAGGGTGGTAATACCTCTACTAATACTTCTACAAACACATCGACAAACACTTCTACAAATACATCAACAGGCAATCAGGGCGGTAACACCACAAGCAATAACAGCGGCACCGTTAACGACGGCGCACAGGGCGGTATTGACAACAAGCCCCAAAACAGCGGCAAGCCTTTTGACCCGAACAATATCGGTACACAGTACGGCGAAAATGACGGTCAGGGCTCCGGTTTAGAGCCATGGGCAATAATTGCAATTGTTGCAGGCGCAGTTGTTTTGGTTGCAGGCGTTGTAGTGGTTGTTATAGTAATTAAAAAGAAAAAAGTAAAATAACCAATAAAAAAATGCGGTAGTTTCCTACCGCATTTTTTATATCCCTAAATAAATTTCAAATTGATTATTTTTCAATACTTTTGCTAACTGTTCGGTTGATTTTATGCGTTCTGACACTTGTATGCCAAAGGTTTGC
Organism: Oscillospiraceae bacterium; assembly: GCA_015066005.1. GTDB lineage: Bacteria > Bacillota > Clostridia > Oscillospirales > Acutalibacteraceae > UBA737. Next base: position 29,581 of record SVPF01000019.1, on the reverse strand, counting down.
CCGTAATCAGCCCTATGTCTGTCGCCGCCGGCAATAAAAATTTTACCACTTTCTTTAAAGGTTTTAAGGGCCAATTCGTTCCTTTCGGGTGCATTACCCATATTGTAAATTTCAATACCGTCAACATACGAAATGTCAGGGATTGCATCAGGGTCGGGGATATAGCTTGCTGTTCTGAAGGGGTGTGCATAAGCAATAAAACCGCCGTTTTCACGCGCAACCTTGGACCAACTTTCAATGCCGTATTCCTGCAGCTCAGGGTGTGCCAAAAGAATTTCGGGCGATATGCCGTAAACTAAAAATTCTTTGCCACGATCATACCCTTCTTCAACTCCGAATAACAGGTCAAAATCAAGCTTTTGGGCCGCTTCAAGCGCATTATAGTAAAATGCCGAATACTGCTTTACGTATTCATCCCACGGGAGATTGCGGTCAACGCCTGTATTGCCGTGCTTGAAATGATTTGTCAGTGCAAAACCCGTAAATCCGATTTCTTTATGACGCTTCATCATTTCTTCCACTGTACTGCCACCGCAAGCGCTTCCTCCTAATGAATGGACATGCAAATCGTATTTGTACATAGTATTTCTCCTTTGTGTTGAAAAAAGTGTTGCATTTTCTTGAATTCTATCATATATATACCCAATTTTTAATAGTGAAATAAATATTGTAATTTTTTTGTAACTTTTTTTAGATTTTACTTGAAATATGCTTGGCTTTTGTGTATTATAATAATATAATTAATGTTACTATACTTTGAGGATGTGTTTATAAAATGGCAAATCGTCTTTTCCAGGGTGTTATTCATCAAATGAAGGATTGCATCGACCGCCCATTCGGCGTTATTGATGAAAATTTTATCGTTACCGCTTCAAGTGAGCTTGGCAAAATCGGTGAAACAGTTCCTTCCTTTAATTTAACTAATGAGCTCTGTGTTGAGGGTGGTTATACATACAAAACCCTTGGTGTTAATCAGGGTACAAGCTATACCGTTTTCGTTGAAGGCGAGGATGTTTTAGCTGGCAAGTATGCATCTATCTTAGCAGTTGCTTTTGCAAATGTTAAATTTTATTATGATGAAAAATACGACCGCGGTAATTTTATCAAAAACATTATTTTGGATAACATTCTCCCCGGTGATATTTATATTAAGGCACGCGAGCTTTATTTTAACAGCGATGTTTCGCGCACTGTTATTATTATTCGTTCGCTTGAAGCAAATGACGTTTCAATTTATGATGTAGTTCAAAATCTTTTCCCCGATAAAGCGAAGGATTTTGTTATAAGCATTAACGAAACCGATATTGCTTTGGTTAAGGAGACTGCACAGGGCATTGACCCCAGAACCATTGAAAAAATGGCTTCCACTATTGCAGATACGATTTCGGGTGAATTTTATGCTCATGTTGTTATCGGTATCGGTACAACAGTCAGCAGCCTTAAGGACCTTGCACGTTCCTTTAAGGAAGCTCAGGCAGCGCTTGAGGTTGGTAAGGTGTTTGATACTGAAAAGACTATCGTTTCTTACGATAATCTTGGTATCGCACGTCTTATTTACCAGCTTCCCACCACCCTTTGCGAAACATTCCTTAAAGAAGTTTTCAAACGCGGCTCAATTGAAAGCTTGGATCAGGAAACCTTGTTCACCATTCAGCGTTTCTTTGAAAACAACCTTAACGTTTCGGAAACTTCAAGAAAATTGTTTGTTCACCGTAACACCTTGGTTTACCGCCTTGAAAAGATTAAGAAGATTACAGGTCTTGATTTGAGAGAATTTGACCACGCAATCATCTTTAAAATCGCTTTAATGGTTAACAAGTATTTAAGAAGCAACCCCGTTAAATACTAATTTAAAAAAGGAATTTCTAAATGGAAAATGTTCAACAATTCACCGCGGTAAAGCCGATTATTGAATTCCGCGGTGTTTCCAAAACTTATCAAACGGGTACACACGCGCTTGAAGATGTTAACATTAAAATTAATAACGGCGAATTTGTTTTCGTTGTAGGCTCTTCGGGTGCGGGTAAAAGTACCTTTATGAAGCTTATTATGCGTGAGGAAAAGGCTAACACAGGTAAAATTGTGGTTAACGGCTTTGACCTTACAAGCATGAGGCGTAAGGATGTTCCTATGCTTCGCAGAACGATGGGCATTGTTTTTCAGGATTTCAGACTTATCCCAAATATGACCGTGTTTGATAATGTTGCTTTTGCAATGCACGTTGTCGGCGCTGACGGAAGGGATATTCGCAAAGAGGTTTCAAAGGCGCTTGCAAAGGTTGGTCTTGGTCATAAGGCAAGGGCTTTACCTAATCAGCTTTCGGGTGGCGAACAGCAGCGTGTTGGTCTTGCCCGCGCACTTGTTAATTCACCTGATTTAATTATTGCGGATGAGCCCACGGGTAATGTTGACCCCAATATGTCTTATGAAATTGTTTCTCTTTTAACCGAAATCAATAAGCGCGGCACCACAATTTTAATGGTAACCCACGACCATAATCTTGTGCGTGATTTTCACCACCGTGTTATTATGCTTGACAGCGGCAAGATTATTGCAGACAATGTCGGAGGTGATATCTAATGAAATTAAGTAGTATTAGATACCTCACCAAAGAGGGCGTAAGAAACATTTGGGCAAACCGACTTATGTCGCTTGCATCCATCGGCGTTTTGGTTGCCTGTATGGTTATTATGGGCCTTGCAGTCTTAATTTCGGAAAATGTTAATGTTGCTATCGGCAACCTGGAAGAGCAAAACGTTGTTATGGTTTATATGAAGGACTATAACTGGGCGCTTTACGGCAAGGAGGATACTGAGGACACCTCAAGCACCACCTCTGATACAACAAGCGCCACCCCTGAGGAAACTAAAAAGGAAGAAGCTGAAAAGGCTGATGAAAACGGCATTAAGCCTTCGGACTATATAATCCACGACGAAAAAGAGGCCAAAGCCCTTTGTGCTGAAATTCAAAAGCTTGATAATATTGCAAGTGTTGTTTATGTTTCAAGCGAAGAGGGTCTTGAAAGCGTTAAGGAATCAATGCTTGAAGGTCAGGAGGAATATTTCTCCTTCCTTGATGATGAGAACCCAATGTCGTGCGCGGCAAAGGTTACCATGAAGGATATGGCAAGGTTTGATGAAACCATCAAGCAAATTAAAAAGCTAAGCGGTGTAGAAAGGATTGTTTCCCAAAGCGATTTGGCAAGCACCATCAATGCAATTAAGCAGGGTGTCGGCGTTGCGGGCTTCTGGATTATTGCAATTCTTATGATAATTTCGCTTGTAATTGTTTCTAACACAATTCGTGTTACAATGTATAACCGCAAGCTTGAAATCAGTATTATGAAGGCTGTCGGCGCAACCGATGCTTTTGTAAGAATTCCGTTTATTGTTGAGGGTATGATTATCGGTCTTATTTCGGCTGTAATCTCTGAGGTTTTACTATATTTCTGCTACCGTGTAGCTACCGAAACCATAATAGGTACACTTGGCACAACAGATATCGTTAAATACGGTGATATGGCGCTTATACTCTTTGCGTTGTTTGCAGGTATTGGCATTATTGCTGGTGTTTTGGGCAGTGCTATTATGATTGGCAAGTATTTAAAGCGCGAGGGCAGCGAATTTGCGGCAATCTAGTATAGGAGAATTTTATATTTAATGAAACAAAAACTTTTTAAAATTATATCAATTTTTATGATAGCGGTTTGTGTTTGCGGCACATACGTAGCTTCAGCTCCTGCAGTAAGTGCAGCTTCTGCTTCCGAAATTCAGGCTGAAATTGACAGGCTTGAAAAGGAATCCGCAGCGCTTAAGGCTGAAATAAACAAGCTTAAGAATGATATTAATAATCAACAAAAGCTTAAGAGTGCTATTGAAAGCAGAATGGCTGTTGTGCAAAAGAAAATTGATGCCTGCAACAATCAAATTGCCGCTATAAATAAGCAAATTGATATTAATAAGGCCGCAATTGAGGCTAACAACAAACAAATCGAAAAGGATAAGGAATTGTTCAAACGCCGTTTACGCGCCATTCAAATGAGCAACACAGGCAGCAATATCCAAATTCTTTTAGGCGCTAAAAGCTTTTCTGAATTTTTGCAGTTATCACAGCTAACCGCTTCGGTTTCGGCAAAAGATAAAAAAATGATGGAAGACATCGTTAAAGAAATTAAAAGACTTAACGAAAAAATTAAAGAAAACGAAAAGCTTTTGGAGGAACAGTCGGCAATCAAGGCTGAAATTGCAAAGGATCAGGCAGCACTTCAGGCCGATGCAAATGAAATTCAAAAGGTTATAAATTCAATTAATAAGGATAAAAACGAGGTTCAGGCCGATAAAAACGCTGTTGATAAAGAGCTTCAGCAAATGGAAAACGCTTTAAATGAAATATTATACGGCAGCTCGGGCGGTAATTTCGTTAATAACGGTAAGTTCTTGTGGCCGACTACCTTTAAGCGAATTTCTTCATATTACGGTAAGCGTTGGGGCAAAATGCACAACGGTGTTGATATTTCAAACGGCACATACGGTCAACCCATTTATGCAATGGCTGACGGCAAGGTTTATCAGTACTATAACAGCTGTAAGCATAACTATGGTAAGAGTCCTTTGAAAACCTGTTGCGGTAACGGCTATGGCAACTATGTAGCTATTGACCACGGGACTTATACCGGCAATTCTTATGCAAAGGCAAACTATAAGGCATACTATGCGCATATGGGTAGCGTTATAGTTAAGAACGGTGCTTATGTTAAGAAGGGCCAAATAATCGGTTATGTTGGTTCTACAGGTCGTTCAACAGGCCCGCACCTCCACTTCGGTATTATGAAAAATAATGCCTGGGTTAACCCGATGAACTACTTTTAATTTTTAAAAAGCCATCACGCATTGTGATGGCTTTTATACTAAAGAGGTATTTTTATGGAAGAAAGTAAGGTTTTAACTGAGGAAATGGAAGTCGGCTCTAAAATAATCGGCAAAACGGTTATTGAAGCTACAAAAATTTGCAACCTCATTACCGAAAAGGGTGGGGAAGACAGTAAGGAGCTTGTAAACCTTGTGCTTTCAAGGTGTGAGGTTTTAAAGGCTGAAATTCTGGCAATTTGCTGCTGTGAAGTGGGCTTTGACCAAAAGCTTTCAATGATGGAAAGCGAACAAACCGCCGCAGTTGATTATTTTAACAGTATTTTAGCTCAAATTAGTTAAAAAAATATCATAATAACTATTGTTTTTTATTGTCGGTTTTGGTATAATATTAAGGTATAATAACCGAAAGGAGTACATATATGAACTATTCACATGAAGTAGAAAATATGTGTCCTTTAGCAAAAGGCACATATCACGGTCCCGCTCCCATTCCGGAAGAGGGCAAATGGGTTCAGGTTAAGGAAGTTAAAGACGTTTCCGGCCTTACCCACGGTATCGGCTGGTGCGCTCCTCAGCAGGGCACCTGCAAGCTTACTCTCAACGTTAAAGAGGGTATCATTCAAGAAGCATTGGTTGAAACTATCGGTTGCTCGGGTATGACCCACTCAGCTGCAATGGCTTCTGAAATTTTGGTTGGCAAAACAATTCTTGAAGCACTTAATACCGACCTCGTTTGCGATGCTATCAACACCGCAATGCGCGAATTGTTCTTACAAATCGTTTACGGTCGTACACAAACCGCTTTCTCTGAAGACGGTCTTCCCATCGGTGCAGGCCTTGAAGACTTGGGTAAGGGTCTTCGTTCACAGTGCGGTACAACCTATGCAACTCTTGCAAAGGGTCCCCGTTATCTTGAACTCGCTGAAGGCTATATCACCAAAATTGCTGTTGACGAAAACGACACCATTATCGGTTACAAGTTCGTTCACCTCGGCAAGATGATGGATATGATTAAAAAAGGTATGGACGCTAACGAAGCATTGGCTAAGGCTAGCGGTCAGTACGGTCGTGTTGATGACGCTGCAAAGCTCATTGACCCCCGTGAAGAATAATTAAGGAGGAAATGAACAATGGCATTATTTGAATCTTATGACAGAAGAATAAATCAAATCAACGCTGAGCTCGCAAAGCATGGCATTTCTTCCATTGAAGAAGCAAAGGAAATTTGCGACAAGGCAGGCGTTGACGCTTATAACATCGTTAAAGGCATTCAGCCTATCTGCTTTGAAAATGCTGCTTGGGCTTACGTTGTAGGCTGCGCTATCGCTATTAAGGATGAAGTTAAATCCGCTGCTGAAGCTGCTGAAAAAATCGGTGTTGGTCTTCAGTCCTTCTGCATTCCCGGCTCTGTTGCTGACGACCGTAAGGTTGGTCTTGGCCACGGTAACCTCGGCGCAATGCTTTTAAGGGAAGAAACCAAGTGCTTCGCATTCCTCGCAGGCCACGAATCCTTCGCTGCTGCTGAAGGCGCTATCGGTCTTGCAAGAAGCGCAAACAAGGCTCGTAAGGAACCCCTTCGTGTAGTTCTTAACGGTCTTGGTAAGGACGCTGCTAAAATTATTTCACGTATCAACGGCTTTACCTATGTTCAAACTAAGTTTGACTATTACACAGGCGAACTTACTATCGTTGAAGAAACCGCTTACTCAAACGGCGAACGCGCTAAGGTTCGTTGCTATGGTGCTGACGACGTTCGTGAAGGCGTTGCTATCATGCATAAGGAAGGTGTTGACGTTTCCATCACCGGTAACTCCACCAACCCCACTCGCTTCCAGCATCCTGTTGCAGGTACTTATAAGAAGGAATGCATTGAACAGGGCAAGAAGTACTTCTCAGTTGCATCGGGCGGCGGTACAGGCCGTACCTTACACCCCGACAATATGGCTGCAGGCCCCGCTTCCTACGGTATGACCGATACAATGGGTCGTATGCACTCTGACGCGCAGTTCGCAGGTTCTTCATCAGTTCCTGCTCACGTTGAAATGATGGGTCTTATCGGTGCAGGTAACAACCCCATGGTTGGTATGACTGTTGCTTGTGCAGTTGCAGTTAACGAAGCGCTTAACAAATAATCTTTGATTATTTGCAATTAAATTTGCCTTACGGCAAATGAAATTCACGTTGTGAATGAAATGCTAAAGCATGAAATGTGCCGCATCAAAATGATGCGGCACTTTTTTCTTTAATAAATTAGGAAACTTATTTTCACACTTGTCATTTTATTCGTTTTGCTGTAATATATAGACATATTAACCGATTTGAAGGTGTTTCTTATGAGAAAAATAATGTGTGCGCTATTGGCTATAATTTTGCTTTTTGGAAGTTTTTCAACATTATGCTTTGCAGAAGAGATTCCAATGAGTAAAAATTTTAAAAGAGTGCTGAATAATGACGGAGAGTTGGAGTTTAACTGGGCGCCGCCTACGACAATTGAAGCAGCGCAAAACCTTAGTACTGTTTTTTGTATGGAATCATTCAAAAAATATGGCTATGATTTTCACTATTCTATAGACCCGCAATCAATAATTGATTCTAATGCAACCGAATGTCAACTCACACTCAACGACAAGGAAACATTTACTGTACCATTAAAATTCAACTACAAGAAAAGCAAAGTTAATCAATTTAAAAGTTTTGGAGAAAAACTATCTGAAATTAAAAATATTCGTTTTGAAGACCTTGAACTTTTGAATTATTGGGTTGCTAATCCTACCGAGTGGTTACTATCAGTAAACTTAAATATTGCGAGATATTCAAAAGAAATCAAAGACGTTATACATAATAAGAATTTCGAGATAAATATTGTTTGCGAGGGCGGCGACGAAGACTTTTGTGCAGGTAACTATGTATGTACACTGCTGTTGGGCATAGACGGAGTCACATACTACTCTCAAAGGATCACAGCAACTCTTATACACCGTTTATATATACCTTCGGGCGATTATAATAGTCGTGAAGAAATTATTGCAGCCGCGCAAAAGCGTGTTGATGAGTATTTTGGCAAAGGTGTGGCAGAGGTTACAAAAAGCCACAGATGGACCGATAGCGAAGCGCTTGACTTAATAAACGGTTATAAAACGGAACAAACATACGGTATTGATTGGTCTTACCTTAACAATGCTGTCGGTAATTACTTATTCAGCCTTAAAATAAACGGCAAATACAATAACGATTATCACGAGTTTGTTATTCTTGAAGACGATAGCAAGTGTAAACAACCTCACCATAAAACAGTTGATGCAGAAACAAATATTTCTATTGAAACTAACGATTATGTTCCTTTGGATAGTTCCATCTCAGTGGATAGAATTACCGGTGGTTCGGAGTATGATAAAATCATAAACAAAATCAAGGTTAAAAATCTTGATATATTTGATTTAAAACTGTTTTCTATACGAAAAAACGATTATATAACCAAACTTAATAACGGAACCTTTGAAGTAAGAATACCGCTTTCCGATAAATTTGCCGACAAAGACCTAATGGTATATTATCTGAAAGATAATGGCGAATTAGAAGAACACAAGGTAACCATAGAAGATAACTGCGCTGTATTTTATACAAATCATTTTAGTACATATACATTGGCCGAGGTTATGAAAGCAAACACCGTTGCGGATATCACAACCGACAATGATAAAACAAGCAGCGCCACAACAAGTAATACAGAAAAGCAAAATAATAATAACGGCGCGCTAATTTGGATAATTAGTATTGTCGCAGTTGCGCTTGTAGCCGGAGCTGCAGTTACTTTTATTTTATTAAAGAAAAAAGCTAAGCAACCTTTTTCAAAATAAATAGCTTTAAACAATTATTCACGCCCTGATGGTTGGTCTTATCGGCGCAGGTAACAACCCCATGGTTGGTATGACTGTTGCTTGCGCAGTTGCAGTTAACGAAGCTTTAAATAAGTAATAACTTATTGTGATTTCGTAGGGACAGGCGTCCTCGACTGTCCGTGATACAAAGATTAAAAGGACTTGAAGTTAATCTTCAAGTCCTTTGCTTTTTAATGGGTTGTTTTCAATATATTCCCAAATACTTTTATAATCTTCTCGCCCTCTAATAATATGGTCGTTAAATGATTTTTGCCAAATGGAAGAACCGATTTGTTTAGTAATATACCCTTTAGTTTGTTTTATTACCCTGTTTATCGTAGGGGCGACCAATGGTCGCCCGTTTTTATTTGTGTGTATTTGCAATAATAAATGAATATGGTCAGGCATTATTACATAATTATCTACGGATATGTTGGAATAATGTTTTGGTATGTTCTTTATTGCATTTTCTACAATTTCACCATATTTTGTTAAATGAATTTCTTGCGGGCTACGTTTATATTTGATAATATTGCCTTACGTTCTTTAACACATATTGTTATAAAGTATGCACCGGGTGTGCTGTAATCATAATCTTTTAATCTTATTGGTTTGCGTTTGGGTAAGTCCATTTTATCACCATTGTAATTATAACGTGAATAGTTTTTTATTTCAATTAAGTTTGTTTTCTTTCTTTTTAAATTTTGAAACCAAAAACAGCGGTAAATACATTGAAAACATTACAATTGGTAAAAGCACGGGGAAGCCCCACAAATGACTGCCAAGATATTTTTCAAAAAGTCCTAACGGGTTGCCGCTTTCAGGCTCCATTAAAAACATAAAGTTGGTGTCGGCCAATAAATTTACAAAATAAACGGGAACAGCCATTGCAATTAGCAACAAAATACATTTGGGCATTGCTTTAATTGTGGGCTTAATTTCACCGCTTGTAACTAACAGCAGGGGATACGCTACAAGAAAGGCGTGTATGGTAAAGCTGTGAATGTGTGAAAAGTTAAGGCAGGGAAGCACCGTCCAATTTGGGAACAAAAGCGCAAGTAAGGCGCCCGGTATGCAAAAATAGTAAAGAAAATTGCGAACCGTGTTATTTTGTTTAAATAAATCAAACCCAATAAGTAAAATATTTATTCCGCAAAGGTGAAGCGGCAAATGCCCAACACCAAAATCACCCGTAAAAATGGCAACAACATTTTTTAACATTTCTAAAAATACAATTATACAGCCAAAAGCGGTACTCATAATTTTACGGTGCTTTGTGTTAAGCCTTTTGTAAATTATGGTAGATGTAATACAAAAGGCCAAAATTGCTACAAGCCATATAATATGTAATGCGCCGAACGTTGAAAAGCCAAGGCCTTCGGGAATGTCATCCTTTGTCATAAAAAACATATTTATCACCTAAATAATATTAACACATCATAAGAAAAAAGTCACTAAAAAGTTTAAATTTGTAAAAAACGATATATAAAATGTGACCCCTTGAAAGCCCGAACATAAGCGGTATTTTATACATAATGTCAATTGATTTATTTTTCCAAATAACATATAATTTATAAACAATAGTTAAAAAGAGGGAAATGTAATGCAATTATTTTCGGCAACGCTTAACCAAATGGCGTTTCTGTTTACGTTTATCGTAATAGGTTACATATTATCAAAGCTTAAAGTGGTTCAAGAAAATTCCGAAGCGGTGCTTTCAAGGCTTGAAAATTATGTTTTCATACCTGCGCTTGTGCTTGGAACCTTTATAAATAATTTTACCGCTGAAAAGCTTTCAACCTCGTGGAAGCTAATTTTAGGCTGTTTTGTGCTTGAAGCCATTGTTATAGGTGTTTCAATTGCGGCAGTAAAGCTTATTTCAAAAGATAAATACATACAAAATATTTATCTTTACGGCTTGTGCTTTTCGAATTTTAGCTTTATGGGTAATGCTGTTGTAAGCACGCTTTTTCCTGATGTTTTTCTTGAATACATTGTTTTTACACTTGTGTTGTGGACGCTTATCTACATTTGGGGCGCGCCCTCGCTTTTAATTGGCGGTTCAGAAACCAAAGGCATAAAGGACCGATTGAAAAGCTTTTTAAACCCAATGTTTGTTTGTATGGTAATTGGTATGCTAATCGGCATTTTTAAAATTCCAATGCCTGACTTTGTTGATACTGCCATCTCTGCAACCTCGGGCTGTATGTCGCCGGTTGCAATGCTACTTACGGGTATGACCATTGCTAAAATTGATATTAAAAAGGTTTTAAAGGTTAAAAGCATTTACGTGGTAAGCTTTTTAAGGCTAATTGTTTACCCGCTGTTATTCATTGGCTTTTTAATGCTTGTGCCTATGAATAAAACCTTTGCAATTTGCGCTGTGGCGTCCCTTGCAATGCCGCTTGGGCTTAACACTATTGTTATTCCTGCCGCTTACGGAAAGGATACTACAACTGCATCGGGTATGGCACTTATATCACATATACTTGCAATTATAACCATCCCCGTGATTTTTCTTATATTTGATAAAATAATTTAAATAAAACAACCTTGAAGGATTGTAAAGCTTTAAGGTTGTTTTATTTTTTAATGCAATATTGTACTAATTTTAAAAATACAAGCGAAATTTGTCAACGGGAAAAATATTTTAACGGTTTATAAGGTATACATAACGGAAATAATCCTTAATGGAGGTGCCGTTATGTATAATAAGGTTTCAATTTGCGGGGTGGATACTTCGAAGCTACCCGTGCTTCGTGAGGCGCAAAACGAAGTGCTTTTAAAGCGCACAAGGGCAGGGGATAATATGGCGCGGGAGGAGCTTATAAACGGTAATTTAAGGCTGGTTTTAAGCGTTATTCAGCGTTTTACAAACAGGGGCGAAAATCTGGACGATTTGTTCCAAGTGGGGTGCATAGGGCTTATAAAGTCAATTGATAACTTTGACATTTCGCAAAATGTACGGTTTTCAACCTATGCCGTTCCAATGATAATTGGCGAAATAAGGCGATATTTAAGGGATAATAATTCAATTCGTGTAAGCCGTTCAATTAAAGATACGGCATATAAGGCAATGCAGGTTAAGGAAAAGCTGACAGCACAAAACGGTAAGGAACCACAGGTGCAGGAAATTGCAAAAGAACTGGATTTGCCCGTTGAGGACGTGGTAATAGCGCTTGAAAGTGTGGTAAGCCCAATTTCGCTGTATGACCCCGTTTATACCGACGGCGGTGATACAATTTATGTTTTAGACCAGGTCGGTGACAGAAACGATGATAGAAACTGGCTTAGCGAAATTGCCTTTAAGGAAGCAATTAAAAATTTAAGTAACCGCGAAAAGCATATTTTGTCTTTGCGTTTTATGCAAGGTAAAACACAAATGGAGGTGTCCGAGGAAATTGGCATTTCTCAAGCACAGGTTTCCCGTCTTGAAAAGGGAGCACTGCAAAAAATTAGGGAATGAAAAAGCGCCGTTTTAAACGGCGCTTTAAATTATTCGGCTGTTACATTTTCGATTACAACTTCTTCGTTAATCTCAATGGTATTTTCGGGCTTCTTTTTAAAATCAGCGAGCTTAACAGCAACAGCGGTAAAGCCGACAAGTCTGATTAGTCCGTTAATAGTGTTCATAGAATTTATAACTATGGAATAAGTTGTCCATTTCAATTCCTGACCGCTTGCTATGGCCGAAATCACATTCGATGTATTGGTAAAGAATGAGAAAATGAATGATATGCCAATGAATGCTACAGGAATAAATAAAGCAATCTTTAAAAGCTTGGGTATAGGCTTTTTGGAAAAATAGAAAATTGCAAAAACAAGTGTAGCGGAAAACAAAAGGAATAATGTGAACAGATTAAATGCAGAAGAAAAGTAATATGAAAAGCCAAGCTTGTAACCGTATTTTATTGAATTAGCAATATTTGTAATTAAAGAAATAACGCCCGACAGCCACAATATTGCACAAGCGCCTGCAACGGCAATTTTATCAAATTTTGTAAGAATTCCAACAGCTAATAATATGTTGGCAACAAAGCTTAAAATGTTACTAATGTTAAAAAGCGCAGAAAAGAAATTTCTAATTATGTAGCCAAAGCCTTCACTTATAAGTATGGTGTTAATCGGACTCATAATATAGGGGATAAATGCTAAATACAAAAATGATAATGCGGCAACAACCGCCCAAATGTTTAATTTTTTCTTTGTAAGTGACATTATGAATTCTCCTCAAATTTTTTATAATTATACCATTATAATAAATATGTGTCAATGTGAAGTTATAAATTGGGGTTTATCGGGCTAACGCCCAAAAGAAAAAAGAATAAAGAAAAAATAATAAATAATAAAAAATGTGTGCCTACGGCACAATATATAAATCCGTCGGCAAAGCCGACACCGATTTTATTCTTTTACACGCTATGCGTGGCAAGGTTTTGGGGCACCCTTTCAAAATCTCTGATTTTGTCAAAGGGTCAAGTTCTTATTCTTTCTTATTTATTATTTAATCGCGCAGCGATAAACTATAATTTGAAAATGTTATTACATATAAAAAAGCGGTTCAAAAGAACCGCTTTAATTTATTTTACAATAGAATTATAAAATTTGTCAAAATCGTCAATTGCCTCTTTGGCTTCGGTGTTGTTGCCTGTAATTTTGTTTTTAGTGTCAACAAGTGACTGAATAAGCTCATCAAGCTCGTTAACAAAATCTTCAGAGGTTTTAACAATATTTGCTCTGATTTCATCTAAAGAAGCGTGGGCTTCATCAATTGAATTTAAGTTCTTTTCAACCTCGGCATTTGAAATGTTAAGACTGCTTTCACTATTTTTCATAATTGCCTGTGCATTAGCCTGCGCAACAAGGTAAAGCTTACCGATATTTTCCGAAAGCTTTTCAATTTCATCATATTTCTGAACAAAGGCATCAAGCTTTTCATCCACAATAGCCTTTTCTGCCATTAAATTTTCATACTGTTCTTTAGAAAGCTGAAGCTCGTTTGCCAAATTGTCAGCCTTTTCGTTCAAAGCGTCCTGCTTTTTGTTAAAGGACCTGTGTGTTTTTTCAATATATTCCAAAACATCGTCGGTATTAAAGCCGAAAAGACTTCTTCTGAAACCTGCCATTTTTAACTTCCTTTCAAATTGGTACATTGATTATAGCATATAATTTATGAATTGACAAGTTTTTTATTTTATTGACATTTTTATGTGTAAATAGTATTATTAAATATAAAGTATAATGCGTCGAAAAAGGCGCTTTTTTATTTGTTTGGGAGAATGCTTTTTATGGATTTTATCGACCTTCGCAAAAAGGTAATTAAAAAATATTTCGGCCGTATGAACGACCGCCAGTTTGAAGCCGTAACAACCGTTAACGGTCCTGTTTTGGTGCTTGCAGGTGCGGGAAGCGGAAAAACCACCGTGCTTGTTAATCGCATTTTAAATTTGGTAAAATTCGGTAACGGGTATAACAGTAGTTATATTCCTGATTTCACTGCTGAAGATATTAAAGCAGGACAGGACTTTTTAAACGGTGTGAGCGATTTTGTGCCCGATGGTATTTTTGCCGATTTTGCCGCAAAGCCTTGGCAAATTTTAGCAATTACCTTTACAAACAAGGCGGCGGGCGAATTAAAGGACCGCATTGCCGATAAATTGGGGGAAGATGCAAACGATATTTGGGCGGGCACCTTTCACTCGGTTTGCGGTAAAATCCTGCGCCGTAATGCCGACCGTTTGGGTTATACACAGCACTTTACTGTGTATGATACCGATGACCAAAAGCGGCTTTTAAAGGACATTATGAAGCAGTATGAGATAGATGACAAGCTTGTACCCGTGAAGTATGTTTTATCGAGAATATCTTCGGCCAAGGATGAGCTTGTTACCCCTTCTGAATATGAAGCGCAGGCGGGGAATGACCTTCGTACAAAAATTGTTGCACAGCTTTATAAATACTACCAAAAGCGCCTTTTGGAAGCCGACGCTATGGACTTTGACGATATGATTGTTAATACCGTAAGGCTTCTTCGTGATAATGATGATATTCTGGAATATTACCAAAACAAATTCCGTTATGTTTGTGTGGATGAATATCAGGATACAAACCACGCACAATATGTGCTTGTAAGTCTTTTGGCGGGCGGCAAAAATAACATTTGTGTTGTTGGGGACGATGACCAAAGTATTTACCGCTTCCGCGGCGCCACAATTGAAAATATTTTAAATTTCGAGGATGAATATAAAAACGCTAAGGTTATTCGCCTTGAACAAAACTACCGTTCAACATCAAATATTCTTAATGCCGCTAACGAGGTTATTAAAAATAACCGTGGCCGTAAGGGCAAAACCCTTTGGACCGATAACGGCGATGGTGAAAAAATTACCGTTCACACCGCTTATGATGAAAGGGAAGAAGCGCGCTTTGTTGCCGACTGTATTTTGGATAATGTGCGAAAGGGTGGAAAGTTTTCCGAAAATGCTGTGCTTTACCGTATAAATGCGCAGTCAAACGCAATGGAAAATGCCTTCGTTCGTTCGGGTATTTCCTTTAAGGTTATCGGCGGCACAGCCTTCTATGACCGTAAGGAAGTTAAGGATGTATTGGCGTATTTGCAGGTTATTAACAATAACCGTGATGATATTCGCCTTCGCCGTATTATTAACGAGCCTAAACGCTCAATTGGTGACACAACTGTAAATCACGCTGCTGAAATTGCGCGAGAGTTGGGTGTTTCAATTTTTGAGGTTATGCGTAACGCTGAAGAATATGCAGCTTTAAACCGTTCGGCCGCTAAAATTAAAGGCTTTTGCGATATGATTGATTCACTTTCCGATTATGCTGAGGAAGCATCCTTAAGTGACCTTTTCGAGCGTGTAATTGAGGCTACGGGCTATAAAGCTATGCTTGAAGCTGAGGGTGAAGAAGGTCAGGACCGCTTACAAAATGTAATGGAGCTTTCTTCTAACATTTTGCAGTACGAGCTTGAAAATGATGCTCCGACCTTGGCTGAGTTTTTGGAGCAAATTGCCCTTATAAGTGATATTGACGGCTTGGAAAGTGATAACGACAAGGTTGTTTTAATGACGGTGCATTCGGCAAAGGGTCTTGAATTCGAAAATGTATTTTTGGTTGGTATGGAGGAAGGCATTTTTCCGGGTGATCAGTCAATAATGGGCGGCACCGGTGAAATTGAAGAGGAAAGGCGTTTGGCTTATGTTGCCATAACCCGTGCTAAAAAGCGACTTACCGTAAGTAATACCTCTTTACGTATGCTTTACGGCCGTACAAACCGTAATTTGCCATCTCGCTTTTTAAAAGAGATTCCGCTTGAATTATGCAATTCGTCAGGTGTTAATGTCAAAACCTTCAATGTTACACCTGCCGCACCCGCCTATAAGCCGACTGCGGCAAATACATCTTCCTTTATTAAAAAGCCTGTTAAGCCTTCCGAATCATCCTATAAGGTTGGGATGACGGTTAAGCATAACACCTTTGGTGTTGGTATGATACTTTCAACCACTCCAATGGGGAATGACACATTATTGGAAATTGCTTTTGACAGTGTTGGTACTAAAAAAATTATGGCAGGCTTTGCAAAATTAACAATTATTTAATTGATTTTATTCATTTTAATGCTATACTGTTAACAGTATATTTAAGGAGAAGTTTAAAACTGTGGGTATTACTTTATTAAAAAAGGAAGCGAAGTCGGTGCTTCGGGGCAACTGGATAAACGCTGTTATCACGGCCCTTATGTTATTGTTTTCATTTTTAATAATCCAAAATATGTGCTGGGTTTTAAGTCTTGTTGTAGGTGATATTGCCGCGAGTCTTGTAATGTTAATTTTAACGGTTTTAATATGCGGTCCTTTAATGCTAGGCGTTTTACGTTATTTTTGGCGAATGGCAGGTAAATTGAGCGAAGCCCCTGCCACCGCATTTTATTACTTCTCAGGCGTTGATGCTTATCGTAAGGCAATACGGATTTGTTTTGTGCTTGTAATAAGACTGTTAGGCTTTGCGTTGTTGTTTTCTCTTCCTGCAATTTTGGTATATGTAATTTCAAATCATGCGCTTTATGAATTTTTGCATATTCCGATTCCAATTTGGTCGCAGCATTTATCTTATCTTGTTAATTTCCTTCTAAACATAGGTACAGTGCTTACGGCTTTTGCGCTAATGCGGTTTTATTTAGCACCGATTTTGGTTATTGCTGATGACCAAATGGATGCCGAGGAAGCAATTCACATGTCGGCAGTAATTGCGCGCGCCTCTTTTTTGGATTTTATATTTTTGGTATTTAGTCTTGCTTTTTGGATAATTTTATCCGTGCTGTTTATACCACTTATCTTTACGTTGCCTTATTTTATGATGTGCTACACATTGCATGCTGCACATTCGATAAAGGAATATAACGAAAAAATAAAAAAATTAAACGACGAAAGCTTTCCGTCGTTTGTGGCAGGTATTTGATATGAAAAAGAATGCTTTTTTCCTGTGCTTTTATATTGTTACCTTTGTTGTTATGCTTGTTAACGGCATTTACCTTGTTGTCAATAATGCTTTTATTGATATATCCGACGTACCAAGCGGTGAGTATAGATCCACTTCCTTTTCACCTGACAAGAAAAGTGAATTGAAGGTTTATTCCATAGAAACCGATATCGGTAATGCCGTTCGTGTGAGTCATACCCGTAACGGTAAAACCGAAAATGTTTTTTGGCAGGTAGATTCCAAAAATGCAAGCATTTTTTGGAAGGATAATAATACAGTAATTATAAACGGTATAATGCTTGATTTTTCAAAGGATGAAATTTTTGACAGCCGTAGTATTAATTCAATTTTCAATGATGGCTTAATGGGGTGGGAAAAATGAATGTGATTTTAGCATCGCAGTCGCCCCGCAGGCGCGAGCTTCTTGCTGTTGTTACGCCTGACTTTAAAATTATACCGTCTGATATAGAAGAAATTGTGCCTGATGATGTAGCTGTAATGGATAGTCCCGAATATCTTGCAAGAATTAAAGCGCAGGATATTGCAAAAAATTATCCGGATGATATTGTTATCGGGGCTGACACCTCGGTTATATTGGGTGATGTCATTTTGGGCAAGCCTAAAGACCGTCAAAATGCCTTTGGAATGCTTAAAATGCTGTCGGGCAATACGCATATTGTTGTTACGGGCTGTGCAATTGTAAAAGGGGATAGGTGCGTTAGCTTTTCGGTTAAAAGTGAGGTTGAATTTTATCCTTTGAGTGAGGATGAAATTAACGCTTATCTTGACACGGATGAGCCTTACGATAAGGCAGGTAGCTACGGTATTCAGGCTAAGGGCGCTTTGCTTGTAAAAGAAATTCGCGGTGATTATTTTAATATTGTGGGCCTTCCGATTGCCGAGCTAAACAGAAGGTTGAATGAATTTGTTTGATTTAAAAGTGGTATTCTCGTTAGAGGGTACCACTTTTTACTTTGTGGTATAATGTTACAATGTTGTAATATTTTTGTTAAAATATTGACAATAGTGCCCTTTAATGTTACAATAAACTAAACTTTCAAGTGTACTTTAAATTAACTTTATTTTTCTAAAAAAGAGGGTGACCCAAATGGCTACTGAAGTTATGACGGTTAGAAAACAAATAGTTTTGTCAGCTGCAAAGCTTTTTATGCGTCAGGGCTTTACAAACACCTCGGTTAAGGAAATTTCGGTTGAATCGGGTGTTTCCGAAAACGCTATTTATTATGAAATGAAAACTAAAGAAAACATATTAACCGAGCTTATCGGCCATGTGCTTGCAAAACAAAAGCTTGACGCAATAGAAATTGTGGGTGATATAACTGATGACAGGCTTTTATTATATGCAACCGAAAAGGTTTTACAGCTTCACTTAGCTGAAAGCTCAGAGCAAATGCGTGAGCTTTACACAATGGTTTATTCAATCCCTAAAGCGTGGGATATAATTAAACAGTCTAATGCGATAAGGCTTAAAAATGTGTTTGGCAAATCTCATCCCGAGCTTGCCCTTTCCGATTTTTACGAGCTTGAAATTGCGGCGGGCGGCATAGTTCGCGGTTATCTTTCAACACCGTGCGATATGTATTTTACAATGGACCATAAGGTATCCAGACTGATAACCTCAATTTTTAAGGTTTTTGATGTTAGTGAAGAGGAAATATCAAAAACGCTTGAATTTATATCACAGTTCGATTTTGACGAGCTTGCACAGGATACACTCAATTCTTTACCTGAATATTTTCAGGAAAAGGTAAAATAGATTATATAATCCTTCATATACCGAAAGGGTGGTATTAAAATGAAAAACTTTAAAAAACTTTCTAAAAAAGCATTGGCAGTAATATTGTCGGTTTGCATTTTGGCGGTTTCGCTTCCCTTAATGCTTTTACCTATTTTTGCTGATGACAGTAATGATCCCCGTGTGGTTGACCCGTCAACCTTTAATTCGTGGCAACAGTTATTCCCTGCTGACAATACCACGCAGGCAGGTCGAATTTGGACAGATAAATCTGTCTTTAAAAACACAAATGCGTTTAATGGCTTAGTGGATGCCGCAGGTAATGATTTTGACCTTTCAATGCTTGATAAGGATAATAACTTTCTTGTTGCATTGTCGGCCCTGGCTTCCAATAAGTCTATTGTAGGTTATTCTTACACCCCGACTGACACAATGCTTGTTCTGGATATTTCGGCATCAATGAGCCGAAGTGGATATGTTGATGAGCTTGTGACTTCCGCCAATAATGCCATTTCGCGTCTTTTAGATCTCAATAAACACAACCGCGTAGGTGTTATATTATATTCTGACACTGCAAACGGCACAGTTTTATTGCCGCTTGACCGCTATACCGCGCCTACAAGCGGAACTAACAGCGGTAAATTCCTTAACAACTACGGCCAAAATTATATTCAGGTTGTTAACGGTGTTAGAAACGGCGATAAAGACTTAATGGATGATGATTGGGTTAGTGTAGAAGGCGGAACATATCTTCAGAGCGGTATCTATACTGCGATGAGTGAATTCTTAAAGCAAACTGAAACGGTAATTCCTGACGGTGAACATCAGGCAGGTACCGCCCGTACACCTATTTTTGTTGTTATGTCTGACGGTCGCGTTACCTATGGTACTAATAACTTTGCCGCACAAAACAACAGTGCTGCTCAGACCGGCTTACGTGGCTCAAATATAGGTAACGGCACAACCAATCAGCGTGACGAAACCTTTGTTGCAATGGATTTTGTTTCACAGCTTACCGCTGCCTACGCTAAATACAAGGTTGACGAGCATTATGAGGGTGCAGAGCCGCTGTTCTATACCTTGGGTCTTGGGGGCTCGGGTAGTTCACTTAACAGTGCGCCTCTTAATCCTTCGGCACACAACAGTACCGATCATCTATGGGAAGATTATCTTGATACAACTAACGATTCAAACCTTTTCGTAAGTCTTGGCGGAAACGGCAACTATACATCGGTTAAAAAGATTGCTGAAATTTCTGATATAAAGCAGCTTGATTATGTTGAAAAATTCTTCCCCGCAACAAATGCAGAAGGACTTATAAAGGCATTTGATGAAATTGTTAAACAAATTATTATTCAGTCGCTTTATTATCCTACACTTGTTCCAAGCGGAATTCACGACCATGACGGTTTTGTCGAGTTTATTGACGATATCGGTCACTATATGGACGTTAAGGACATTAAGGGTATAATGCTTGGTAATCAGTTCTTTACGGGAGAATACCTTGCTCAAAACTTTACCGAAGATGACAGTGTGTTCTTTAATCCCGATGGAAGCTACAGCGACCTTGGTAATAATCTTGTGTGGTCTGTTAAGGAACGTATAGGTATTAGTGATGTTGTTGTTGCACGAGATCTTATTAATAGCGCTTACAATACCTATCAGCTTCGTTCTTGGAATGGCGGTTGGTCAAACTATATCGGTTGGTATGCTGATGAAAACGGCAACTTTATGGGCCACTGGCATGAGGGTCATACCGAAGAAGATGTACCCGTTATTAATGGCGTTAAGGCTTCTTATATTAATAAGTCTTACGGTATGTTGGGCGCCATTACCGGCGAATACACTTCAACTGACCTTATGTATATTTCTACACAGGTTCATACCCGCATTTCTGACGGTAATGTTTCGGTGATTTGGCGCGTTCCCGCATCGCTTATTCCAATTGTTAGTTACGATATTTCTTTAGACGGTGAAACTCTTGAGGAAGCTGAAAATGTTCAGATAGATTACAAAGCGGCTGAACCTATTCGACTTATCTTTGAAGTTGGTATGAATGATGATATTACACCCGTTAATGTAAGCAGTATTGTAAAGGATAAGGAAGCCCATATTATTGATGATAATAACGACGGTATTTCGGATGACGGTAAATATTATTTCTATACAAACTGGTGGAATGATGACAGCTTAACTCATGAAAATCCCAGTAAGACCGAAGATACTATTGTATTGTTTGAACCTTCTGTTCAGAATGAACGATATTATTACGCAGAGGATACACCGGTTTATATTAACACAGGAACGGTAAGTAATCCGAATTATCAGTTGTATAAAAATACGACTATGCCTACTGCAAGCGACGGTAACACCTATTTCCGTAAGTATGCTGTTATTCAAGGTAATGGCACATATACAGACGATAAAGAAAATGCCGACATCGTTTGGTATTATGAAGAAATGTCTGATTTAACTATCGGTGCTTTAACCGAAGAATTTCGTAACAGCGATAATTCGTGGGATATTCCCGCAGGTGCGGTTCACCGTGTGCTTGAGCCGTATAATTTGCCCAAGTCTGAAAACACCACAGCAAGTTTACAGTATGTGCGTTATCCCGTAATTGATGAAAACCTTGCTGATAATACATTTTATATTGGCTCGATTTTGGGCAATAACGGACGTTATTCTATGGATATCCCGCAGGGTATCAAGCTTACCAAAACTGTTGATGACACACTTTTCGGCACAAATGATTATTTCACCTTCGAGCTTGAAAGCAATGGCTTTGACTTAACCAAAGCAACCTTCTACCACGAGGATGTAAACGGCGTTCTTAATGAAATAGTGCCTACTTTTAGCGGAGCAAAGGCTGTTGTTAAGATTAAAGCCAACGAGTCGGTTTATGTGATTGGCATTGACCCCGGTACAGTAATTGCTATTAAGGAAGAAATTAACGGCAATTATAAAGTGAGCAAAATTACCGTTAACGGTTCGGCTTTACCGTTGGCAGTTAACGATATGAATACTACTATTGTTGCCGACAAGCTTACTGAGGTTGAATTTGAAAATACCCTTGTTGTAAACGATGGTACAATTGTTGTTTCAAAGGAAGTTAAGCATGATAGTGGCATTCCTTATAACAATGACCACGAATTTGAATTTGAAGTATATCCCGTTGGTAATTATGCTGCCCGTCAGACCTTTAAAATTAAGGCAGGTCAGTCGCATACATTGTCAAACCTTGCTGAAGGGGATTACATTGTAAACGAAATAAATCTCCCTGTTGGCTTTGCGCCACAGCAAAACCTTGTGACTGTTACGGCAGTTAATACCGTTGTTGCTACTGCACACTTTATTAACGATTATACTCCAGCTGCTGTTAAGCCTTCACTTGTTGTAAGCGGTACCAAAACCCTTGCCGGTCGTGATTGGATGGCGGGAGATGCATTTGAATTTGCGCTTGAAGTTCAGGACGGCACTGCATGGAAAGCAGTTGGCAATTCGCGCAAAGTAAGCTTTAACAGTGCTACTAAGGATTATAGGTTTGATTTTGCAAATGATGCAGACCTTCAGAATTTTGAATTTAATAAGGTTGGTACCTATTGGTTCCGCGTTCGTGAGGTTATACCTCAAAATAAGCTTGGCGGTATTACCTATGATGAAGTTATTCGTTATTTCAGTGTTGTTGTTACCGACGCAACAATGGACGGTAAGCTTGAGGTATCTGTTGTAAATGCCAATGCACCTGCAACTGTACTCCATATTAATAATATTTATACTGTAGATGTTGACTTTACAAATACCTATGCGCCCACCGGCTCTGACGAGCTTATCGTTACTATTGATAAAACCGTTAGTGATAAGGTCGGCAGCCAAAAGGGTAAGGAAGGCTATATCTTCGGCTTGTTTACCGTTGATGGCACCGAGCCTATTGTAACTTCACAGCCTACTGATGCAAACGGTAAAACCAATATTGACCTTTCATTCCCTGCAACAGTTGTTGGTAAGGAATATGACTTTGTTATTAAGGAAATAGTACCCGAGGATAAGCTTTTGGGTATGACTTATGATCCCACAGCTTATGCTATAACCATTAAAATTATAGATAATCTTGACGGTACCGTTACTGCTTTGGTTGAATACGATAACACCACGAATGAGGGTGTAAGTCTTAGCTTTGAAAATGTTTATAAGCCTGCCGCTGTCGAGGTTTTGATTGAGGGTAATAAGACGTTAGACGGACGTGACCTTAAAGCAAATGAATTTACCTTTGAGCTTTATGAGGGTAACATCTTAAAGGATGACGTTACTAACGCGGCAAACGGTGATTTTGCGTTTGAAAAGTTAACCTTTGATAGAATTGGAATCTATAATTACACCGTAAAGGAAAAGAAGGGTAATTTAGGCGGCATCGATTATGATACAAAGGTTTACGCAGTTAAAATTGTTGTAAGCGATGATGCTAACAATGATGGCGTACTTGATTATGAAGTTTTTGTTGACAATGTTAAGACAACAAACATTAAAAATAGTATTAAATTTGTAAATGTATATGCTACCGAAGAAGCAAGTGTAACCTTTAAGGCTACTAAGAAGCTAACAGGTCGTGACCTTGTAAACGGCGAATTTAAGTTTGACCTTTACAGCGCAAAGTCTGATTTCACACTCGATAAGCTGATTGATGATAATATACCCGCTTTCAAGAAGGATGCATCTACAGGTATTGTAACCTTTGCTACACAAACCTTTGGTGCTGTCGGCACTTACAGATTCGTTATTTTGGAAGATGAAGTTAACGGCGAAGGTATTACGGTAGATACTCATAGATATGAGGTTGAAGTAATTGTTACCGATAACGGCGAAGGTAATCTTGTGGCTGAGGTTAAGGTTGACGGAAAAACTGTTACAGGCAATATTGAAGATGCGATTGTATTTAACAATAAATATACCGTTGAACCGATTGATGTAACACTCGAAGCCTTCAAGACCTTAAGCGGTAAAAATTTAACTGCTAATGAATTTACATTTGCTCTTTATGAAAACGGTGTACAGATTGCCACCGCCAAGAATGGCGCTGACGGTAAGGTTGCGTTTGATAAAATCACCTATACCAAGGCAGGCACTTATACCTATACCGTTAAAGAAATCAAGGGTAATTCCAAATATATTACCTATGATACAAAGGAATATACCGTAACTGTTAAGATTGAAGACAAAGACGGTAAGGGTTATTTCACAAAGACTGTTGCTTATGCTTTGGGCGGCAACACTGTGGAAAAGGCTGAATTTAATAACGTTTACACTCCTGACGATGCTGAAATTATAATTTCGGCTAAAAAGGAACTTGACGGCAGAGATATTAAAAACGGCGAATTCACCTTTGAGCTTTACAAAGAAGGCACGCTTATCGACACCAAAAAGAATAACGCTAACGGAATGGTAATATTTGATGCACTTAAGTTTGATGCTAAAGGCACCTATAATTACACCGTTAAGGAAGTCAAGGGTAATTTGGGTGGCGTGACCTATTCAACAAAGGTTTATGCAATTAAAATTGTTGTATCTGAAGATGCTGACTTAGACGGTTATTACGATTATAAGCTTTATGTTGACGATGCTGAAACCGCAATTGCTGATATTGCTTCAAAGGTTGTATTTGAAAACGTATACACCGCAAAGGATGTTAAGGTAACCCTTAAGGCAACTAAGAAGCTTTCGGGACGCGACCTTATTGACGGTGAATTTAAGTTTGACCTTTATGAAGCAGGTCCTAACTTTGCACAGCTCAAGGTTTTAAACGATAACTTTAAGCTGGTAAAGATTGATGCCGCAACGGGTACAATTACATTTGGTGAAATGACCTTTAATAAGGTTGGCAATTACTATTTCGTAATTGTTGAAGACGAACTTGACGGCAAGGGTATTACTACCGACAAGCACAAGTATCAGGTTGAAATTATCGTTACCGATAATGGCGAAGGTCAGCTTTTAGCCGAGGTTAAGGTTGACGGCAAGGTAGTAAACGGAAAGTTTGAAGACGTTATTGTATTCAATAACGCGTATACTGTTGACCCGACCGATATTACGATTGAAGCAGAAAAGCTTCTTAACGGCGCTGAGCTTAATGGTAATGACTTTACCTTCGAGCTTTACGACAAGGATGGAAAGCTTATTGAAAAAGTTAAGAACGATAAGAACGGTAAGGTAGTATTTTCAAAGCTTAACATTACTGAGGCCGGCACTTATGTTTACACCATTAAGGAATTAAGCGAAAACGCTAATGGCATTACCTACGATGCAACCGTATACACCGTAACCGTTAATGTAAAGGATGGCGGCAAAGGCTTGTTCGAGGTTGAAATAATCTACAGCAATGCTGAAGGCGAGGTTAATAAGGCTGTATTTGAAAACACCTTTACACCTCATATTTCGCAAACTGACGATTCTACAAATGCTATAGTTTGGTTTATGCTTATGATTGTAAGCGGCGGCTTGGCGCTTGCTCTTGCTGTACTTCGCAAAAAGCAAAATGCTTAATTAAAATAAAATAACCTCGTGGAAAACCACGAGGTTATTTTTATAAATTGGGGTTTATAGCACAGACTATATTGATATTTTGTAGGGACAGGCCTCCCGGACTGTCCGCAAATAAAGTCGAGTTTTAACGGGCAGTCGGGGACGCCTGCCCCTACGAATTCTTAATGTGGTTCGTGCTTCATTATCCCGACAAACTATAATTTAGAATATGATATAAAAATACGGCGAGGATTATTCCTCGCCGTTTTAAACTGAAATTTATTTAAAGAAAAGGGGAAGCTTTTCAAGGAAGATGATATCATCACGGTCGGCGGCATCACCTTCGGCTAAGAAAGCGCAAGCAGCAGCTTCAATAGCACCTGCGGCTTTAACAAGGCTTCTTACCGCGGTTAATGATTCACCTGTGCTGATAACGTCGTCAACAATAAGAACTTTTTTGCCCTTAATCATATTAACCTCTGTTTCACCAAGGTAAAGGTGTTGTTCGTTTTGTGTTGTAATTGAATTAACCGAAACAGAAAGGGGATTGCGCATATAAACCTTAACACCCTTGCGCGCAATTATGTAAGGCTTTCCTGACTGGCGTGACATTTCGTAAGCAATCGGAATGCTTTTAGCTTCAGGTGTTAGGATAACGTCAAATTCGGGAAGCTTTTTAAGTAATTCCTCACTTGCTTTAACGGTAAGCTCAACATCACCGAAAATAATGAAAGCGGCAATATCCAATTTATCGCTTACGGGGAACTTTTCAAGCTGTCTTTCAATACCTGCAATTTTTAATGTATAAAATTCAGACATTTTTTAGCATCTCCTTAATATTTATCAGCCGGGAGGCCACTGTAGGTTTCTTCTTGCCAGCAAATGAAAATGAATATGACCAACGGTTTGACCGCCGTCAACACCGCAGTTATTAACTACACGGTAACCGTTTTCTAAATTTTCATTTTTTGCAATTTCAGCTATTGCTTCAAAAATTTTAGCAATGTAAAGGCTGTTTTCAGCATTTATTTCATTGGCCGATTTAATGTGAATTTTAGGAACAACAACTGCGTGGAAGGGGGCTTGAGGTTCAATATCCAAAAAGGCGTAAACATAATCGTTTTCGTAAACCCTTGTGCTTGGAATTTCACCCTTTATAATTTTGCAAAATAAACAGTCGTTCATTTTATTTTAGCATCTCCTTTAAAATAGCGGGAATGCTTTCAAGGGCTTCATGTACCTTAGAAGCATCCTTACCGCCTGCCATTGCGCTGTCGGGTTTGCCGCCACCGTTACCGCCGCAAATTTTAGCAATTTCACGAACAAGGTTACCTGCGTGTGCGCCCTTAGCAATAGCAGCTTTACCGCAAGCCGCGCAGAAGGTTAATTTTTCGCCGTTAACCGCCGCTAATACTATAACGGTATCTTCGTTTTCGGCCTTAACAGTATCGGTCATTTTGCGCAAATCATCAGCAGTACCGTCAATTTTAGCAAATGCAACCTTAATATCATTAACTGCTACAGCGGCGTTTAAAATATCTCCGATTTTACCGCCTGCAAGCTTTGCTTCGGCTTTTTCGAGTAAACGCTGAGTTTCTTTGAGTTCAGCCATAACAGCACCGGCACGCTTTGCAATTTCATTTGCATTTTGCGCCTTTAAGACGGTTGCAGTTTCGTTTGCAAGGGCAATGTTATTGTATAATACGTTTAACACACCGTTACCTGTAACCGCTTCAATACGGCGAACACCTGCGGCAACACTGCTTTCACTTACAATGTGGAAAAGACCAATTTTTGCGGTATTGTCAACATGGGTACCGCCGCAAAGCTCAACCGATGTATCAGCCGCTGCAACAACACGAACAACTTCGCCGTATTTTTCACCAAAGAGTGCCATAGCTCCAAGCTTTTTAGCCTCAGCAATGGGCATTTCTTTATTCATAACCTCAATACCGCTTAAAATAGCATTGTTTACAAAGGCTTCAACCTTTGCAATTTCTTCAGCGGTAAGGGCAGAGAAGTGGGTAAAGTCAAAACGAACAGCCTTTTCGTTTACAAGCTGACCTGCCTGCTCGACGTGAGTGCCGAGAACGGCACGAAGACCTGCTTGTAAAAGGTGAGCGGCTGTGTGGTTACGGCGGATTGCCGCGCGCTTAACATTATCAATTTCAACACTTACAGTGCTGTCAACCGAAATCTCACCGCTTTCAACTGTACCAAAATGTGTGAAAATGCCGCTTGAATTCTTTTTAACATCATATACCTTAAAGGTAAAGCCATCAGCAGTAATAACACCGCTGTCACCAACCTGACCGCCGCTTTCAGCGTAGCAAACGGTTTTATCCAAAACAATAATTGCCTTGTTTCCGTTTGTTGCTGTTAAGGTGTGCTCACCCTCTACAACAATATCTAAAACTTTAGCATCGCACTTATTGTCGGTATAGCCTAAAAATTCGGTAGCGTCGATGTTTTCAAAGGTCAAATCGTTAGATTTCCAGCTTTCACCGTCGGAAGCCTTACGGGCATTTCTTGCCTTTTGGCGTTGCTCGTTCATAAGTGACTTAAACTTTTCTTCATCAACGGTCATACCTTTTTCGGCCAAAATATCAACTGTTAAGTCAATGGGGAAGCCGTAGGTATCGTAAAGCTTGAATGCATCCTCGCCCGAAAGCATACCGCCGTTTTTGGTAAGAGCTTCAAGCATTGAAAGACCTTGGTCAACGGTTTTATTAAAGGATGCTTCTTCATTGGTAATAACCTTTGTAATAAGCTCCTTCTTTTCAATAAGCTCGGGGTAGCCTGACTTGTTTTCGTTTATAACGCAGTCGCAAAGCTCCATAAAGAAAGGACGGTTAATGCCAATAAGCTTACCGTGGCGTACTGCACGGCGAATTATACGGCGTAAAACATAACCGCGGCCTTCATTAGAAGGAATAATACCGTCGCTAATCATAAAGGTTGCGGCGCGGGCGTGGTCGGTAATAGCACGGATAGAAACATCGGTAGAATGGTCCTTACCGTATTCCTTGCCGGATATAGCACAAACCTTATCAAGAATGTTTCTGATTGTGTCAACCTCGAACATATTGTCAACACCCTGCATTACACAAGCAAGGCGTTCAAGGCCCATACCGGTATCAATGTTTTTGTGTTCAAGCTCGGTATAGGTGCCGTCGCCCATATTATTGAATTGTGAAAATACGTTGTTCCAAATTTCCATATATCTGTCGCAATCGCAACCGGGCTTACAGTCGGGTGAACCACAGCCGTATTTTTCGCCTCGGTCAAAGTAGATTTCGCTACAAGGACCGCAGGGACCTGTGCCGTGTTCCCAGAAGTTGTCCTCTTTACCCATTCTTACAATGCGTTCTTCAGGCACACCGATAACGTCGCGCCATAAAGCGTAGGCTTCGTCATCCTCTTCATAAACAGACGGCCATAATAATTCTTCGGGAATTTCCAAGGTTTTGGTCAAATATTCCCAAGCCCACGGAATAGCCTCGTTTTTAAAGTAGTCACCAAAAGAAAAGTTGCCCAGCATTTCAAAAAATGTGCCGTGGCGTGCAGTAATACCAACACGCTCAAGGTCGGGTGTGCGGATGCACTTTTGGCAGGTGGTAACACGGTTGCGGGGTGGGATAACCTCGCCAGTGAAATACTTTTTCATCGGCGCCATACCCGAGTTAATTAAAAGTAAGGATTTGTCGTTATTTGGTACCAAAGAAAAGCTGCCAAGGCGCAAATGGCCTTTTTCTTCAAAGAAGGAAAGATAGCTTTCACGAAGGTCGTTAAGTGAAGTCCATTTCATTTTCAAAACATCCCTTTTCAAGATTTAAACATACTTTATTATTATATACTTATAGTTAATATTTGTCAACTGAAAATAAACCGCTTAAAGTACGATGTTATAACTTAATAATGTGGTTGAATTTGAAATGTTTTTAAACTTTCAAATTATAGTTTATCGCTGCGCGATTAAATAATAAATAAGAAAGAATAAAGAATAAAATCGGTGTCGGCTTTGCCGACGGATTTATATATTGTGCCGTAGGCACACATTTTTT